>JAEUOE010000160.1 GCA_016790885.1 Dechloromonas sp.
CATGCCTTGGCTCTTCCCATCCCGTCGACCGTCGGCAATATCGACGCCTACATCCAGGCGGCGAGTCGTTACCCGATGCTGTCCGAAGCGGAGGAAATCCGGCTGGCCGAGCGTTTCCACAACGATGGCGACGTGGAGGCGGCGCGTCAGCTGGTGCTCTCCCATCTTCGTCTGGTCATCTCGATTGCCCGCGGCTACCTGGGCTACGGCCTGCCGCATGCCGACCTGATCCAGGAGGGCAACATCGGCCTGATGAAGGCCGTCAAGCGCTACGACCCGACACGCGGCGTGCGCCTGGTGTCCTTTGCCATGCACTGGATCAAGGCCGAGATTCACGAATACATTTTGAAGAACTGGCGCCTGGTCAAGGTAGCGACCACCAAGGCCCAGCGCAAGCTGTTCTTCAACCTGCGCAGCCTGAAAAACGATTACGAAGGCGTTGACACCCTGTCCGGCACGCAGGCCGCCGAGGTCGCCACCCGCCTGGGCGTCAAGCAGGAAGAAGTGGTCGAGATGGAAACCCGCCTGTCCGGCCGTGATCTGGCGCTGGAAGGCAATCCGGATGATGGCGAGGACGCCTTCGCGCCCATCGACTACCTGGCCGACTCCCGCTACGAGCCGACCCGCGTGCTGGAAAACAAGGCGCTGGCCTATCAGCAGAACGAAGGCCTGCATGGCGCACTGGAGGGTCTCGACCCGCGCAGCCGTCGCATCATCGAAGCCCGCTGGCTGAGTGAGGGCGAGGCCGCCACGTTGCACGAACTGGCCGCCGAATTCAATGTATCGGCCGAACGCATTCGGCAGATCGAAGTGAAGGCACTGCAGAAAATGCGTGGGCTGCTGGCCGCCTGATCGCCACCGATCCACACAAAAACGGGGGAGCCGAGCGGCTCCCCTTTTTCATGGCGACAAGCCGGCTCAGGTACCCGATTTTTCGGTCGATGCCGGGTTGTTGAAACGCAGGCCGTAGGTGAAGACATCCTTCGAGCACACGTCGATACAACGACCGCAGTTGGTGCAGTTGGGCGCCAGAATGACCGGCCCGACGCCTTTGCCTTCACCCTTCAGGGCCGGGCGGATGACTTGCGGCTCGGGGCAGACCTCGAAGCAATCCATGCAGTCGTTGCACGCGCTGCGCTTGTTGGCGGAGATACGCACCGGGCTCCAGCGGCCGATCAGGCTGTAGAAGGCACCAACCGGACACAGGCGCCCGCACCAGCCGCGGCTCATCACGAACAGGTCGAACAGGAAGATGGCCAGCACAACCATCCACGCCGTCCCGATACCGAAAATCAGGCCGCGATGCAGCATCGACACCGGGTTGATCAATTCCCACAGCACCATGCCGGTCACCGCTGAACCGATGAAGGTCATGCCGAGTATCCAGTAGCGCGTCTTCGCCGACAGGCTGCTCGCCCCCTTGATGCCCAGGCGGTCACGCAGCCAGCCGGCGGCATCGGTGACCATGTTGATCGGGCACACCCAACTGCAATAGACCCGGCCGCCGACCAGGAAGTAGAACAGCAACACGATGGCGAAACCGACCAGGCCGAGAGTTTCCGGCACGTGGCCGGCGACCAGCGATTGCAGCGCGACATAGGGATCGGTGAGCGGCAGCACGCCGAGCGTGTAGCTGTAGTTCAGGTTGCCCTTGACGATCCAGATACCGGCCAGCGGCCCGAGCAGGAACAGCGCCAGGATGGAGAGCTGCGAGATGCGGCGCAGGAGCAGCCACTTGTGAGCGCCCAGCCAGCCTTTTTCCTCGACAGCCTCGGCGCCGATGCGCTTCTTGGTTGCGATCTGGCTCATGGCTTGCCTCCCAGGCCAGGCGGCAGGCTCGGGATGACACCGGCCTCGCTGCCCGCCATGCCGCGCATTGCTTCGGTATGGCCGGATGCCGGGTCGTAGTGTCCGGGCAAAACAGCGCCTTCCGGCAGGCGGTCGGGCAGGTCGAGCATCTTCGTTTCGTCGATCAGCGACCCGCCAGCCTTCTTCTGCTCTTCCCAGCCCACCCGGTAATGCTGGCCCAGCGAGCCCTGGGCCAGCTTGGGCGGCAGCACGCGAATGGCCGATTCTTCAAGCACGCAGGATTTCTCGCACTTGCCGCAACCGGTGCAGTGTTCGGAGTGAACGGTGGGCAGGAACATGGCATGGCGGCCGGTACGCTGATTGGGCTGCATGTCCAGCGTGATCGCCTTGTCGATGACCGGGCAGACGCGGTAGCAGACATCGCAACGCAGGCCGAGGAAGTTCAGGCAGGTTTCGTGGTCGATCAGTACCGCGATGCCCATCTTGGCCTTGTTGATGTCGGTCAGCTGGTGATCGAGCGCCTGGGTCGGGCACGCCTTGACGCAGGGAATGTCCTCACACATTTCGCACGGAATATTGCGTGCCGTGAAATAGGGCGTTCCTGTCGCCACCGGGTGTTCCGGCTTGGCCAGTTCGAGGGTGTTGTAGGGGCAGTCACGGACGCACAGGCCGCAACGGATGCAGGCACCGAGGAAGTCATCCTCGGGGAGCGCGCCGGGCGGGCGCAAGGCCAGCGCCGGCAAGGCTTTCGACTGTTTGGCATAAAGCCCCAGACCAAGGCCCAGCATGCCGACGCCGCATGCCATCTTGGCTGAGTCGAAAAGAAACTGGCGCCGCGCCGCGTTCGATTTCGGGGTTTTGCTGTTCATCATGTTCTCACTGATCGGTTTGCCAGAACGGGCAGGCCCCTTTCCTGCCCGTTACCGGCACTCCCTGATTTGTGCCCTGGAAATCCGCCAACCGATGGCGAATCAAGCGGGCCAAATCTACGCTCATTAGCAAATGATTCTTTTAGCGCAGATCAAGGGATGGGCGTTAGGCCCGACAAACCTGACAGCCGACTGATCTACGTCAAATGCCGGGAAGTACGGCACGCGCATTGGCTGCCGTGCGCTGCACCAGCTCGGCGACCGGCAGTTCGCGCAACTCGGCCAGCACAGCGGCGATACGCGGCAACTCGGCGGGCGTGTTGCGGCTGCCGTTCAACCAGGCCGGCGGAATGTCCGGCGCATCGGTTTCCAGCACAATGGATTCGAGCGGCAACTGGCGAGCCAGCTCGCGAATCCGCGTCGAGCCGCTAAAGGTCATCGCCCCGCCGAAGCCGAGAGCGAAACCGAGCTTGATGAATTCGTCGGCCTGCTGGCGGCTGCCGTTGAAGGCATGGGCGATCCCGCCGCGCACCTTGAAACGGCGCAGCTGCTTGAGTACGGCATCGACGGCCCGCCGCACGTGGAGCAGGACGGGCAGATCGAAATCGCGCGCCAGCCGGAGTTGCTCCACGAAGAAGTGCTCCTGGCGGGCCGGGTCGATATCGGTGACGTAGAGATCGAGGCCGATTTCGCCAACGGCTACCGGCCGCTCGGCCAGCAGCCATTGGCGCAGGGCGGCCAGATCGTTGTCGGCCGCCTGCATGACGTAGAGCGGGTGAATACCGTAGGCAGCGACACAGCCGGGATAGCGCAACACCGTTTCACGCGTCCTGGCGAAGGCGCTCACCTCGACGGCGGGCACGACGATGGTCTCGACTCCTGCGGCCCGGGCTGCCGCATGCACTGCCTCGCGATCGGCATCGAACTCGGCCGCATCGAGATGGCAGTGGGTGTCGATCAGCATTGCAGGAAGGGGAAATCCGGGTCGGGGCGCGTGCCGCTGATCATCTCGGCCAGCGCCGCCGCCGAGCCGCAGGACATGGTCCAGCCCAGCGTGCCGTGGCCGGTGTTCAGCCACAGGTTGCCAAAGCGCGTGCGCCCGATGAGCGGCACGTTGGACGGCGTGGCCGGGCGCAGGCCGCACCACAGCGCCGGCTCGCCCACCGTTTGTAGATGCGGGAAGAGCTGACGGGTGCGCTCCAGCAAGGCCTGGCTGCGCACCGGGTTGAGATCGAGGTTGTAGCCGTTGAATTCCGCCGTACCGGCGATGCGCAGGCGATTGCCGAGACGCGAGAAAACCAGTTTGCGCTCGTCGTCGGTCAGGCTGACCGTTGGTGCCAGGCTCCCCTCGGCCAGGGTGAGCGTGGCCGAATAGCCCTTGGCCGGATAGACCGGCAGCGAATAACCGATCTGCCGCAGCAGCAACGGCGAATAGCTACCCAGCGCCACCACGTAGGCATCGGCAGTCAGCAGTTCCGGGCCGTCGCCATGGCGGACGACGACCCCGGCGATCCGGCTGCCGCCGGTGGCGATACGCTCGACAGTCGTCTCGTGGCGGAACTCGACACCGGCCGCCTGTGCGTGGGCGGCCAGCCCCCGGGTGAACTTGTGGGCATCGCCGGATTCGTCGGAGCGGGTGTAATCGCCGCCCACCAGCAGCGAGCGGGCATCGGCCAGGGCCGGCTCGATGGCCAGGCATTGCTCGACATCGACGGGGTCGCGATCCAGGCCAAACTGGCGCATGAGTCGAGCCGCGTCGACGGCCAGGGCGAACTCCCGGGGATCGGTATAGACATGCAGGATGCCGCGTTCGAGATGGTCGTACTGCAGGTTCAGCTCAGTGCGCAGGGCCTGCAGGCAGCGCCGGCTGTACAAGGCCAGGGCGACAATGGCGGCGATGTTGCGCCGCGTGCGGCCGGGCAGGCATTCGGCCAGGAAGCGCAGCCCCCAGGCCAGTTGGGCCGGGTCGGCCCGCCAGCGCCAGCGCAGTGGCGCATCTTCCTGGCCCAGCCACTTGAGCAGGCGCGACACGACATGCGGATTGGCCCACGGCTCGGCATGGGAAACCGATATCTGGCCGCCGTTGGCAAAGCTGGTTTCATTGCCGGGTACAGGCTGGCGGTCGATCACCGTGACCTGATGACCGGCCCGGGAGAGATACCACGCACTCGTTGTGCCGACCACGCCGGCGCCCAGCACGAGGATTCTCAAGCCTCGCCTCCCCTTTCACGGGTGATCCGGGTGACTTCCGGAATATGGCGCATGCCGCGCATGACGGCCGCCAGATGGTTGCGATGAGCCACCTGGATGGTGAAGCGGAGCGTGGTGAACAGGCGCTCGGGGTCGGCATCCATCGACACATGCTCAATATTCGAACCGGCCTCGGCGATGGCAGCGGCGACCTGGGCCAGCACACCGCGCGCATTCTTGACCTCGACGTTGATGCGGATGTCGAACAGCTTGCCTTCCTCCGGCTCCCACTCGACATCGATCCACTTCTGCGGCTCGGACGAGCGCGACTTGCGAATGGTCGGGCAGTCGTGGGTATGGATGACCAGGCCGCTGCCCTTCTTGATCGAGCCGATGATCGGGTCGCCCGGAATCGGCTGGCAGCAGCGCGCCAGCTGGATGGCCATGCCCTCGGTGCCATGGATGGCCAGGGTCATGTTGCTCGGCGAATCAGCCGACATGTCCTCGCGCGCCAGCAGGCGGCGGGCGACCACCGAAGGCAGGCGCTTGCCGAGGCCGATGTCGGTGTACACGTCTTCCATCGTCTTCTGGCCACCGGATTTGGCCAGCGCCTCCCAGGCTTCGGCCGGAATCGAAATCGGCACCACGCCGAGCGACAGCAGCTCCTGGCGCAGCAGGCGCTCGCCAAGGCGGGCCGATTCCTCGTTCTGCATGGTGCGCAGGAAATGGCGAATCTTGCTGCGCGCCCGGCCGGTCTTGATGTAGGTCAGCCACACCGGGTTCGGGCTGGCCTGCGGCGAGGTGACGATCTCGACCAAATCCCCGTTCTTCAGTTCGGTACGCAAGGGGGCGAGGTCGTGATTGACCCGTGCCGCCGAGCAATGGTGGCCGACGTCGGTATGCACGGCATAGGCGAAATCGACCACCGTCGCACCGCGCGGCATGGCGAGGATCTTGCCCTTGGGCGTGAAGACATAGACCTCGTCCGGGAAGAGGTCGATCTTGACGTTCTCGAAGAATTCCGACGAATCGGTGGTCTGCATTTCGAGCAGCGATTGCAGCCATTTGTGCGTCTTGATCTGCAGATCGGCGCTCGATTCCTCGGTGTCCTTGTACAGCCAGTGGGCGGCAACGCCATCCTGCGCGACATGGTGCATCTCGCGGGTGCGGATCTGCACCTCGACCGGCGTGCCGTACGGGCCGATCAACGTGGTGTGCAGCGACTGGTAGCCGTTGGCCTTGGGGATGGCAATGTAGTCCTTGAACTTGCCGGGCACCGGCTTGAACAGGCTGTGCAGGGCACCGAGCGCCAGGTAGCAGGTCGGCACATTGTCGACGACGACGCGGAAGCCGTAAATGTCGAGCACCTGCGAAAAGGACAGTTGCTTGTCCTTCATCTTGCGGAAAATCGAGTAGAGGCTCTTCTCGCGCCCGAAAACCTCGGCACGCAGGCCGGCATGCGCCAGCTTGTCGCGAATGCCGTCGAGGATGCGGGTGAGCAATTCCTTGCGGTTGCCGCGCGCCGCGCGCAGGGCCCTGGCCAGCACCTCGGCGCGATGCGGGTGGATCAGCGTGAAGCACAGATCCTGCAACTCACGGTACAGCTTGTTGAGCCCCAGGCGCAGGGCGATCGGCGCGTAGATTTCCAGCGTTTCGCGGGCGATGCGGGCGCGCTTGTCGGCGCGCATGGCCGACATGGTCTGCAGGTTGTGCTGGCGGTCGGCCAGCTTGATGAGCACGACGCGCAGGTCGCGCGCCATCGCCATCAGCATCTTGCGGAAGTTTTCGGCCTGCGCCTCCTGATAAGAGGCGAACTCCATCTTGTCGAGCTTGGACAGGCCATCGACCAGCTCGGCGACTTCCTTGCCGAAGCGTTCGGCCAGCTCGTGCTTGGTGGTCCCCGTATCTTCGAGGACATCGTGCATCAAGGCTGCGCAGATGGCGTCGGCATCCATCCGCCACTCGACGACGGCACCGGCCACAGCCAGCGGATGAGTGATATAGGGTTCGCCGGACATGCGCTTCTGGTGCGCATGCGCTTCAGCCGCAAAGGCGTAGGCGGCCTTGATTCGTTCTACATCGACAGCGGGGAGATAGTCGAGACTATCGAGGAAAACCCGGTAGGCGGGCTCCACAGAGCAAGGCGGCAGAGGTGACGGCGCGGAATCCATCAGTCTTCACCGCCCCGGCAATCAGGCCTGGCCGCGGTTCAGCACTTCCAGACCGACTTTGCCCGCGCCCATTTCCTTCAGGGCGACAACGGTCGGCTTGTGCTTTTCGGCATCGACCAGCGGGGTGGCGCCATTGGCCAGCTGGCGGGCGCGATGGGCGGCAGCCAGGGTCATCTGGAAGCGGTTCGGAATTCTTTTCAGGCAGTCATCAACGGTAACGCGGGCCATGGTAAACCTCTAATTTCAGATCAATCTTTCGAGCAGGGCGGCGTGACGGACACGCTGGACCCCAAAGCTCAGGCGGGAGGCACGCACGACGGCGCGCAACTCTTCCAGCGCCTGGGCCAACTGGTCATTAATAATAACATAGTCGAATTCCCCGACATGGCGCATCTCGGCCTGTGCTGCGGCCAGGCGGCGGGCGATGACGTCGGCGCTGTCGGTGCCGCGCCCGGTCAGGCGCCGGGTCAACTCCTCCATCGACGGGGGCAGGATGAAGATCCCGATCGCCTGCGGGAACAGCTTGCGCACCTGTTGCGCCCCCTGCCAGTCGATTTCGAGCAGTACATCGTGGCCGGCCGCCAACTGGTCGGCAATCCACTTCTGCGACGTGCCGTAGAAATTGCCATGGACCTCGGCCCATTCGAGGAATTCGTGGCGCGCGATCATGGCCTGGAATTCGACGTTATCGACGAAATGGTATTCGCGGCCGTTCTCCTCGCCAGGCCGCGGCCCGCGCGTGGTGTAGGAGATGGACAGGTGAACGCGGCTTTCCTGCTCCAGCAGCAGGCGGACCAGCGTGGTCTTGCCGGCTCCCGAAGGCGCGGCGACGACAAAAAGATTTCCCGACATGCGTGTTTCCCGGACTGGCTGGCGCCAGGCGCCAAAACGTCATTGTAACGGCTGCGGCAACCAGCGCTGCAAGGCGGCGTGCAAGCGATCCGGATCGACCGGCTTGGCCAGGTGATCGTTCATGCCAGCCGCCAGGCAACGCTGGCGATCCTCGGCAAAGGCATTGGCAGTCATGGCGACGATCGGGGTCGTGGCGTAGCCGGGTAACTGGCGGATGCGCCGGGTGACTTCCAGGCCATCGATGCCCGGCATCAGCAAATCCATCAGGATCAGGTCGTAGCGGGTTGACTGCACCTTGCACAGGGCCTGTTCGCCGTCCCCGGCGATTTCGATGGGCAGGCCGACGAGCTCCTTGATCAATTCAGCGGCCACTTCGCAATTGAGCGGCTCGTCCTCGACCAGCAGAATGCGCGCCGACCTGGCGACACCGCCTGCAGCACCCGCAGTCGTGCCGATCATCGCCGCGCAACCCGCCTGATCAGGCGCTGACGGTTTGCCCAGGCGTGCTGTCAGCCAGAAGGTGCTACCCCGCCCCGGCTGGCTGTCAACACCGGCCTGCCCGCCCATCAACTCGGCGAGGTGGCGGGTGATGACCAGGCCGAGGCCCGTGCCGCCATATTTGCGGGTGGTCGAATTGTCGGCCTGCTCGAAAGGGTGGAACAGCCGTTCAAGCACATCGCCGGCGATACCGATGCCGCTGTCCTGCACCTCGAAACGCACCAGCAGCGAAGCGTCATCTTCCTCGACAACCGATGCGCGCAGCACAATGCTGCCGGACTCGGTGAATTTGATGGCATTGCTGACATAGTTCAGCAATGCCTGGCTCAGGCGGGTACGATCGCCGACCAGAACCGGCGGCAGGCTGCCAACGGCAGTCCGGAAACTCAGCCCCTTGGTCATCACCTTGTCGGCGTTCAGGCTGACCAGTCGCTCGACGACATCGACGATGCGGAAGGGCGCCACCTCGAGTACCAGCTTGCCCGATTCGATCTTCGAAATATCGAGCACGTCGTTGATGATCGCCAGCAAGTGCTCGGCCGAGCCCAGCATCTTGTCCAGGCGATCGGCCTGCTGGCGGCTTACCTGGTCGCGGCGCAACAGATGCGCCAGGCCGATGATGGCATTCATCGGGGTGCGAATTTCGTGGCTCATGTTGGCCAGGAAGGCGCTTTTCGCCCGGTTGGCCAGTTCGGCGACCTCCTTGGCCTGTTCCAGTTGCGTGGTTCGTTCGCGCACCAGTTCTTCGAGGCGCTGCCGATAGCTATCCAGCTCCTGCGCGTTGCGCTTCGACTCGTCGATGTCGGCGATCAGGCCGACCAGGCCGGCCAGCCTGCCGGATTCGTCCAGCAAGCGGCGGCCGCACAGGAAACCCCAGAACATGGTGCCGTCGCGGCGAATGTACTCCCGCTCGACGCGCACGAAGGGAATCTCGCTGGCCATCAGCTTGAGCATTTTCTGATGGCCGATCTCGCGCTCATCGGGATGGATCAGCGACACATACGGGCTGCCAATCAGTTGCTCCACCGGAATGCCCCACATCGCCGACATCCGTTCATTGGCAAAGACGATGCGTCCATCCGGACCGACCAGAAAGATGGCGCCATCGGAGGTGTCGAAAATGGTGCGCAACACCCGCTCGCGCTCGGCCAAACGCCCTGCATAACGATGCAGCATGAACACGGCAGCGCCGCTCAGCATCACGAAGAGGGCCAGCAAGCCCAGAATGCCGCGCCGTTGCTGATACCAGGGCGCCAGATAGGCCTCCTCGGAGGCTCCGACGTTGATATAGAAGCGGAATTCCGGATTGTAGCGGTAGGCGTGCAGACGCCTGACACCGTCCAGGCTGGTCACCCCGGATACATAGCTGCCGGCCTGCGGATTGGCGGCGAGCGCGGCCTCGAAGTCTGCGGACAAGCGCCTTGAACCATGTTGAAAGACATCGCCTCGCCACGGCTGGCGGGCCAGCAGGGCCAGATCGCCATCGCGCAGGGCAATGGAACCTGCCTGGCCGGTTTGCAGGCCGACAAACTGCTGCTGGAAATAATCAAGACCGATGCTGGCGTAGGCGATTCCGGCAAAACGCCCATCCACATCGGGCAAGCGACGGGCCATGACGATGGCCCACTTGCCGCTGATCTTCCCCCGAACGGGCTTTGAAATGACCCGTCCGAGCGCCGGCTCATCGCGCAAACGCTGGAAATACTCGCGGTCATTGACCAGTACATTGGCGCCGGTCCCACCGTCGAGTCCGATGAAGGTCTCACCGGCCGCGTTGGCGATGCGGATCGCCACCAGCGGCTTCTGGCGCAGACGCTGGCGGGACAGGAACTGATCGAGTGCCGCGATATTCAACCTACCCAGGCGCAGATGCTCGGCGTAGTGATCGATGGCATCGAGCAGCAGCAGGTCCACTTTTTCCAGGGAGTTCGCGACATCCCGCTCGACCAGCACGGCCAGATTCTCGGTTTCCAGGGCAGTGCGCTGCCGCTGCTGCTCCAGCGAGGAATCGAGCAAATAAAGCCCGAGGGAAACGGCCAGCAGTATCACCACCAGCCAGCCGACAATGAAGCTGCGGGCCAGTGCGGTTGCGGAAAGCGAGGAAAACCGGCTGGCCATGGGTCGCATCGCCCTGGACTAGCGGCCCAGTTTCCGGAGCGGGGGCTTGCTGCATGCCCCGCCCGAGCGAAGCGCTCCGATTTCCAGGCAAGCCCGCCCGGCCGGGTAGTCGTTCGGGCAATAGCGCGGGGGCATGGAAGTCATGGGCGTTACCATCCGAAGAGTTCGATGGCGGCTATCTTAGCCGGAGAGCCCGGCGATGACCACGCCCCGCCGGCCATCGGGCAGGCAGCCAGCTGCTGGCTGGCCGCCTGATCAGCGCATGATTACAGCGGCGGAATACGCAGGTTCTGCCCCGGGTAGATGCGATCCGGATCCTTCAGCATCGGCTTGTTGGCCTCGAAGATACGGGGATACTTGGAGCCATCGCCGTACTGACTGGCGGCAATTTTCCACAAGGTGTCACCCTTGACGACCGTGTAAAACCGCGGCTCGGCCGCCGGTGCCTCGACAACCAACTGGTCGTCGACGGAATCAACACCTTCGACGTTGCCGGCCGCCAGGATGATCTTCTCCCGATTTTCCTGATCAGGCACGGTGCCCGAAATCGCCACCTGGCCGCTCTTGTAGCTGACCATCAGGCTGCTCCACTGCAGGTTCAGGCCCTTGACATAGTCGAAAATCGCCTGCGCCCGCTCCTGATTGAGGGCATTCTTGTCCTCAATCGTCATTTCCGGCGTCTCCTGCTTCTTGCCAAAGAGTTTTTCGCCGGCTTCCTTGATAAAGCTGAACAATCCCATCGCTAGATCTCCTTGCAGTAAGCGGCCGCAGATGTCGCAACCGAAGATCTAACCGTACGAGGCGACGATGACAAGGTCAAGGCCGCCTCACATTATTTTGCAAATCGGCCAGGCGCTATTCCAGGTTGGATCTGAATCAGTAGTGGCGAGCACAAAGGCCCGCCACTACTGATTCAGTGCTATTCGATTTTTCAGAAAAGTACACGCCTAAGTACACGTTTTTCATGTTCTTGTATGATTCAAATTGAGGCGAATGATTGTAGCTGGCTCCAAGTCCATTTCGAGAATTTTTGCCAACAGGGAGTACCCTCACCGCGATAGCAGCAGTAGCATTTTGGCCTTGCCGTTCCACTTGCTTTGCAACGAATAGAAAATGACCGATCAATCAGCCGAACACCGCTGCATCATTGTTCTACCCCAAGGTGATGTATTCGATACAGAGAGGCCATTGAATCTCATGGTGCTTGCTGTACGAAACAGAGATAACGATGGCCCACCTGACCATGCTCGGCCACCCATCTTCCGCTGGGATAGCCTACCCCAAGTCTACAAGTCCAGTGA
>JAEUOE010000173.1 GCA_016790885.1 Dechloromonas sp.
GGCAAGATGTTCGGTCCGGTGGCGCTGACCATCGTCTTCGCCCTGGCCTCCTCACTGCTCATGGCGCTGACCGTGGTGCCGGTGCTCGCCTCCTGGCTGATCAAGCGCGGCGCGCATCACCAGCCCTGGCTGGTCGGCAAGCTCGCTGCGCTCTACGACCGGGTGCTCGCCTCGGCGCTCGCCAACGCCCGCCTCTACGTGATCGGCGCCCTGCTTGCGCTGCTCGCTGCCGGCGGCGCCTTCCTGTTCCTCGGCAAGAGCTTCATGCCGACCATGGACGAGGGCGACCTGATCATGCAGCTGGAAAAACTGCCGTCCATCGGCATCGAGCAGACCATCGCCATCGACACTGCGGTGCAGAAGGCCATTCTGGCCAAGGTGCCGGAGGTGAAAGCCATCGTCGCCCGCGCCGGTGCCGACGAACTCGGCCTTGACCCGATGGGCCTCAACCAGACCGATACCTTCATGGTGCTGCAGCCGCGCAGCACCTGGCGCAATCCCGACCCGGCCTGGCTGGCCGACCAGTTGCGGGCAGTGATGGCCGATTTTCCAGGCATTGGCTATGCCTTCACCCAGCCCATCAACATGCGCGTTTCCGAAATGCTGACCGGGGTGCGCGGCGACCTGGCGATCAAGATTTTCGGCCCCGACCTGGCAACGCTGAACCGCCTGGCCCATGAGGTCGAAAGCACGGTGAAGGCGGTGCGCGGCGCCGAGGACACCTTCACGCTGAAGAACGACGGCGTGCAGTACCTGAAGATCGCCGTCGACCGACTGGCCGCCGGCCGCCTCGGGCTGAACGTGGACGACATCCAGAACGACCTGAAGGCGCTGCTCGAAGGGCGCATGGTGGGCACCGTGATCGAACAGGGACGGCGCACGCCGGTCGTGCTGCGCGGGCCGGACAGCCTGCGCGCCTCACCGGCCGATTTCGAGGCCCTGCGCCTGTCGCTGCCCGGCGGCGGCAGCTCGCCGCTGGCTGCGGTAGTAAAAATCGAGCGCATCGACGGCCCGGTCAAGGTCGACCGCGAGAATGCCCAGCGCTACGTGGTCGTCCAGTCCAACGTGCGCGACCGCGACCTGGTCGGCTTCGTCGACGATGCCAAGGCGGCTGTTGGCCGCGACGTCAAGCTGCCGGAAGGCTACCGCCTGGCCTGGGGCGGTCAATTCGAGAACCAGCAGCGCGCTGCCGCCCGCTTGATGGTAGTGGTGCCGGTTGCCCTGCTGCTCATCTTCTTCCTGCTTTTCTCGACCTTCGGCTCGGTGCGCCAGGCCCTGCTGGTGCTGTCCAACATTCCCTTCGCCATGATCGGCGGCATCTTCGGCCTGCTCGTTTCCGGCGAATACCTGTCGGTGCCGGCCTCGGTGGGCTTTATCGCCCTGCTCGGCATCGCCGTGCTCAACGGCGTGGTGATGGTGACTTATTTCAACCAGCTACTGGCCCGCGGCATGAGCCTGGCCGACGTCGTGGTCGAAGGCGCCAAACGCCGCCTGCGGCCGGTGATGATGACCGCCAGCATCGCCGCCTTCGGCCTGGTGCCCATGCTTTTCGCCAGCGGCCCGGGCTCCGAGGTGCAGCGCCCGCTGGCCATTGTGGTCATCGGCGGCCTGCTCAGCTCGACTGCCCTGACCCTGGTTCTGCTGCCCATCCTGTTCCGCCGCTACGGTCTCGCACCGAAAGCCGCCAACCTGGAGAAACCACGTGGCTGATGTCCTGCTCTCCCTGATCATGCCCGACGATGTGGCGCAACACGTCCAAGACCTGCTGCTCACCCGCCCGGACCTGGTCCCCGGTTTCACCGCCAACCCGGCGGAAGGCCGGGGGTCGGCCGTGATGCTGGTCGCCGATGCCGAACTGGTGGCCGGCCACTCACCGCGCACGGTGATCCGCACCGTCGGCCCGGAAGCCGCCAAGCGCGAGGTGCTTGCCCTGCTCAAGCGCGAACTGCCGCACGCCAATATCTTTTACTGGATGACCCCGGTCATCGCGTCGGGCCACCTATGAAACTGCAACGCAAACCCTTGGCCCTGCTCCTGTTGATCGGCTTCGGTCACGCCCTGGCCGCCACGCCGGCCCCGGAACTGCCGCCCGACGAAATCGTCGCCCGGGTGCTGCGCGGCAATCCCGGCGTGCAGGCCGCCGCCAGCCAGATTCGGGTCGAGGAAGCCAACCGCAGCCGGCTCGAAGCTGGCAACTATGAATGGAACGTCCGCCTGGGCGGCCAGCAGCGCCGCGTGCGCCCGGCCAGTGCCGGCGATGAGCAGTTCAACGAATGGAACGCCGCCATTGAGCGCCCGCTGCGCCTGCCCGGCAAAGGCGCGCTCGACGCCGAACTCGGCGCCGGCGGCGTGGCGCTGGCCGAAACGGCCTACGGCGACACCCTGCACGAATCAAGCCGCAGCCTGTTGAAGCTGTGGTTCGCCTGGCTGAAGGAAAGCGCCTCGGCCAGCCAGTGGCGCGAGCAGGCCGCCCTGCTGGGCAAGCAAAACGCGGCCGTAACGCGCCGCCAGCAGCTGGGTGATGCCGCCCGCCTGGACAGCGTGCAGAGCGAGGCCGCTTTGGCCCAGGCCGAGGCGCAACTGGCCCAGGCCAGCGTCCGCCAGCAGACGGCCGGTGAAGACCTGCGCCGCCGCTTCCCCGGCCTGCCGGTCGTCGCCCCGGCCGCGCTGAGCGAACCTGCAGCCATCGCCGGCAGCGAGGAGGAATGGGTCAATGCCCTGCTTGAACACAGCCATGAACTGCAACTGGCCCGCCAGGAAGCGAAACAGGCCCGGGTTTTTGCCGGGCGCAGCAGCCACGACCGCCTGCCCGACCCCACGGTCGGCCTGCAGGTGTCACGCGAACGGGCCGGCGAGGAGCGCATCATCGGCGCCTATGTCAGCATTCCGCTGCCCGGCACCGCCCGCCGGGCGAGCAGCGATGCCGCGCTGGCCATGGCCGATGGTGCAGCACGACGGGAGGCGGCAGCCCAGCAGAAGATCACGGCCGAGGCGGTGGCCTTGTATCAATCGGCACAGGCCGCAGTGGCCTCGTGGCAGGCCAGCCGCCATGCCGGCGAGCGGCTCGGCCGTGCCGCCGAAATGACCGCCCGCGCCTACCAGTTGGGCGAAGGCAGCCTGAGCGACCTGCTCACCGCCCGCCGCCTGGCCAACGAGGCGCAACTGGCCAGCCGCCTGGCGCAGCTCGACGCGCTGGAGCTGCGCTACCGCCTGCTGCTCGACGCGCATCGGCTGTGGGATCTGGACAAGGATTAAGGAAGCGCCGGGTCGGCGCGCCGACCCGGTCTGCCATTCAGGCCAGAAAGGCAGACCGGGCCGGCATGACGCTCAGCCTTGAAGGGAGGGCTGAGCGTCCTCGCCGATCAGTGGTCGGTGCCTGGCACCGCTTGTTGGGCTAGCTGGCTAACCTGCCGGCAATAGGCGGAAAACTGTTCAATACCGGATTGCAGGCCGGTATTCCAGAGTGCCATTTTGTCGGTGGCAAAGCCACCGTGCAGGCAGAGCAGGGCGATTTCGGCCGATTGTTCAAACGCCGTGCGGCTAACCTCGATATGTAGCTGGGTCATGCGCTCGATAGCGAGCAGGTAGTTGTCTGTAAAGTCGGCAACCGCCGCCAGTGAGGTTTTCTGCGTTTCCGCAACGCTCTCGATGATCAATTGCATGAGATTCTCCAAAATGAAGCGCGGCAGATACGCCCTCGCTTGTCCCACCGCCCGGGCTTCTTTACCGGGGCTGGATAACGCTGGCCACTTTCAGGCAACGCACGGAACCGTCCGGGAAATCCCAGGCGATTTCCTGCCCGACCCGCAGGCCGAGCAAGGCGCTGCCGACCGGAGTCAGCACCGAGATTTTTCCCTGCGCCGGATTGGCTTCTTCCGGATAGACCAGTTCGATTTCCCGCTGCGTGCCGAGACGCTCGTCGATGTAGGTGCAACGGGCGTGCATGGTCACGACATCGTCCGGAACCTGTTCTTTCTGGACTACAATCGCCCGATCCAGCTCGTCCGCCAGTTCGTCGCTCAAGGGGTATTGGCGAAGCCGGGCACAATCGGCCGCACTCACCACGGGCGCCCCGAAGTCACTGGATTCGCCGGTTAAAAACGGCTGGGTAGCAAAGTCGATAGTCATCATGGAATGAATCGTACTGTGCAGCACGGCATCCCGCTAGGCATCAGCTCGGCATCAAAATGTATCCTCACAGGCAACAATCAGGGCTTGCAAAAACGAAACAGGAGAATGAACCCGGATGGCGGATCTGAATCTGATGGCAATTTTTGCGCGCGTGGTCGAGGCCGGCAGTTTTGCCGAAGCAGCACGCCGCATGGGCACTTCGCGCTCGGCAGTCAGCAAGGCGGTAGCCAAGCTGGAAAAATCGCTGGGCGCCCATTTGCTCAACCGGACGACGCGCTACCTCAGCCTCACCGAAATCGGCGCCTCCGTCGCCGAGCATTGCGCCCGCATGCTGGACGAGGCCGGCGCTGCGGAAAAGCTGGTCGGCAGCCTGAGCAGCGAGGCGCGCGGCACGCTGCGCGTCAGCGCCTCGGTGGCTTTCGGCACGCTGCACGTCGCCCCGGCCCTTGCCGAATTCCTGCCACGCCATCCGGAATTGAAGATCGACCTGAGCATCACCGATCGCTGGGTGAACCTGGCCGAGGAAGGCTACGACGTGGCCATCCACGTTACCGGCGACCCGCAGCCCAACCTGGTGGCCCGCCCGCTGGCGCCGGTGCGCCGCAAGCTGTGCGCGACGCCGGACTACTTCCGGCGCAAGGGCATTCCGCAAACCCCGGCCGACCTGGTGGCCCACAACTGCCTGGACTACACGCGCTCCGGCGAGCCGGGCCGCTGGCGCTTCACCGGCCCGGAGGGCGAAATCGCCGTGCCGGTGAACGGCCCGCTGCACGTCGATGACGACGAGGCGCTCTCGCAGGCGGTGCTCGGCGGCCTGGGCGTCGGTCTGCTGCCCACCTTCATCATCGGCCAGGCCCTGCAGAGTGGCAGGCTGCAGGCGGTGCTGTCCGAGTACATCCCGGTCGAGCGGCAGGTCTATGCGATGTATCTGCCGACGCGCCACCTGCCGAGCAAGGTGCGGGTTTTCATCGATTTCCTGGTCGCCCACATCGGCGACGAGCCGTACTGGGACCGTTAGCCGGCTGCCTGGTCGAGCCAGCGCAGCACGCTGGTGAACAGCACCGAGGGCTTGACCGGCTTGGCGATGTGGTCGTTCATGCCGGCCTCGAGGCAGCGCTGGCGATCCTCCGCGAAGGCGTTGGCCGTCATGGCCAGGATCGGCAGCTGCCAGCCACCCGGCAGGGCGCGAATGGCCCGCGTGGCGTCGATGCCGTTCATGTTCGGCATCAGCAGGTCCATCAGGATCAGGTCGTAACGATTGCTGCTGGCCATCGCCACCGCCACTGCGCCATCCACGGCCAGATCGACGGTCAGGCCGACCGTTTCGAGCAAGGCGCGGGCAACCTCCTGGTTGGTCGGATCATCCTCGACGAGCAGGATGCGCCGGCCGGCATGACGGGTGCGCAGCGCCGCATCGACCGCTACGCCGCTCCCCTCGGCGTCGACTACCGGCGAGGTCGAATCCGTGACCTTTGCCTGGTCAAGACAGGCGGTGAGGCAGAAGGTGCTGCCCACGCCGGGCGTGCTATCGACGGTAATGCCGCCCCCCATCATGCGTGCCAGCCGCAGGCTGATCGCCAGCCCCAGGCCGCTGCCGCCGTACTGGCGCGTGGTCGACGCATCGGCCTGGACAAAGGCGCTGAAAATGCGCAGCCGGTCGCCTTCGGGAATGCCGATACCGGTGTCGCGCACGGTGAAGCGCAGGGCCAGCCGGTTGCCCGGCTGGGTTTGTGCCGTGACGGCGACCTGCACCGATCCGGCCGGCGTGAACTTGATGGCGTTGCCGGTCAGGTTGAGCAGGATTTGCCCGAGGCGCAGCGGATCGCCGCTCACCGCCACGGCAGCCAGTTCGGGCGCGATGTCGATATCCAGGGCGAGGCCTTTTTCGGCCGCCTTGTCGGCGACCATGCTGCGCAGGCTGTCGATCACCTCGCCCAGCCGGAAAACCGTTTTTTCGAGCACCAGCCGCTCGGCCTCGATCCGTGACAGGTCGAGAATATCGTTGATCACCGACAGCAGGTGCTGCGAGGCATGCACCACCTTGTCCAGCTGGTCGCGCTGCCGGGCGTCGGTCGTCCGCCGCAAGGCGAGGTCGGTCATGCCCAGGATGACGTTCATCGGCGTGCGCAGCTCATGGCTCATGTTGGCCAGGAAGGTGCTCTTCGCGCGGTTCGC
>JAEUOE010000199.1 GCA_016790885.1 Dechloromonas sp.
TCCAACGCCATCAAATTCACCGAGCGCGGCCAGATCGGCCTGCGCACCCAGGTGCTGAGCCAGCAAAACGGCTACATCACCATCCGCTGCACGATCACCGATACCGGCATCGGCATTCCGGCCGAAAACCTGTCCCGCCTGTTCCAGCCCTTCGAACAGGGCGACACCTCGACCACGCGCCGCTACGGCGGCACCGGGCTTGGCCTGGCGATCAGCCAGCGGCTGGCGCGGGCCATGCACGGTGAAGTCGGCGTCGAAAGTACGCCGGGCATCGGCAGCAGCTTCTGGTTCACCGCCCAGCTCAAGCCGGGCCATGCGCTGCCGGCAAGCACCCCGCCCCGGCTGCCGCCGGCCCACCACCGGCGAGGCGCCCAGGTCTTGCTGGCGGAAGACAATGCCATCAATGCCGAAGTCGCCTGCGATCTGCTGCACGGCGCCGGCCTCAAGGTCGACCGCGCGCACGACGGCGCCGAAGCCCTGGCGCTCGCCCGCCGCCAGCCGTACGACCTGGTGCTGATGGACATGCAGATGCCGGTCATGGACGGGCTGGAAGCCACCCGGCAGATCCGCACCCTGCCCGGCTGGAGCAAGGTGCCGATCCTGGCCATGACGGCCAACGCCTTCGACGACGACCGCGACGCCTGCATGGCCGCCGGCATGAACGATCACATCGCCAAGCCCGTCGCCCCCGACGTGCTCTACGCCACCCTCGCCCGCTGGCTGCCGCTGCGCCGGACACCCGCGCCATCGGAAGGCGACCAGAAAAATGCCGAACTGCTCAAGCGCATTGTCGGCCTGGACAGCAGCTTCGGCGTGCAGGCAGTACGTGGCCGGATGGAAACCTATCTTCGCCTGCTCGCCAAATTCACCGAAACCCACAGCGCCGATTTCACCAACCTGCGCCGCATGCTGAGCGAGGAAAATCGCGAAGAAGCCCGCCGCATCGCCCACTCGCTCAAGGGCGTATCGGCCACCCTGGGCGCCGTGCATATCAACCAGGCATCCATCGCCCTCGAACAGGCCATTCGCGACGGCGCAGAGAACGCTACCCTGCTGCCGCTGATCGACCATGTCGAAGAGGCCTACCACGCCCTGCACAGCCAGCTGGCCACCCTTCAGGAAAACACCAGTCCACCGGCCGCCAGTATTGATGCGGCAGCCGCCCAGACCCTGCTGCAGGAAATCCGGCGTGAACTGGAACATGGCGACATGAGCGTTCAGGAGCGGGTGCGCTTCCATGCCGAAACGCTGAAGCAGTTGCTCGGTCCGCGCTTCGGCGAATTCGACAACCTGGTCTCCTCCTTCGAGTTCGAGAACGCACTGGCCTTCCTCAACCAGGCTGCCTGACCGCCCGGCGGGATGTGGAAATCCTTCACACAAGCCGACAAATAAACCCCGGATCGCCGTTAAGGCAATGGGCGGCCTGCGCACTTCCTGATACCCTTCGCGCCGCTATGACAAAGAGGAATGTGCCGGCGATCGCGCCGGTCGTCTTCGCTTGAACAAGGGGAGCACGGTGGACAGGAACAAGCTGCGATTTCAGATACTGACGGTTTTCATCGTCTGGATCTGTCTGGTTGCCTGGATCGCCTATGACCTGCACCTCTCCCGGCAACGTGAACTGGCTGCCGCGGAACGCACCGCCAGCACGCTGATCAAGGTTCTCGACGCCCATTTGCACGCCTCGGTCGAAAAAGTCAGTTTCCGCCTGCAGCAGTTCGTCGATCGCTTCCAGCCCGCGGTCGTTTCCCGCCAGCCGAGAGAGATCATCGAGCGGGAACTGCGCTCCGGGCTGGCCCTCTTTCCCGAAGCCAGCAGCTTCCGGGTGGCCGATGCGGCGGGTAACTACATCTATGATGCAACCGGCGAACTGTCCGCCGCCAATATTGCCGACCGCGACTATTTCCGCCGCCATCAGGCCCAGCGCGACAGCGGCCTGGTGGTTTCCGAGCCGATCAAGTCCCGAGTTTCCGGGCGCTGGGTCATCGTATTGAGCCGCCGGCTCGAAGACTGGCAGGGAAATTTCGCGGGAATCGTGCTCGCGGCCCTCGACGCCAGCTACTTCCAGAAATTTTATGCCTCGCTCGGGATCGGCGAAAAAGGCCTGCTCGCCCTGTGGAGTCGGGATTTCCGACTGATCGCCCGCTGGCCGCACCGCGACGAGTGGCTGGGCCAACCGCTGCCGGACGCTACGCTCAGCAAGGCCATGGAGGCCGGCAAGCATTCCGGCAACCTGCTCATCCAGGCCACGCTGGATGGTATCGAGCGGCATATCACCTATCAGCTTGCCGACCGCCTGCCACTGGTGCTGGTCGTCGGCCAGGCGGAATCGGAAATTCTCGCCGAGTGGCGTCACCGGGCCCTGACCTACGCCGTGCTCTGCGTGCAACTGGGTGCCGCGCTGATCGCCCTCGCGTTTATCTGGACACGCAGTTACCGGCGGGCCGAGACGATGGCCCGGCAGATGAGCGCTGCCTTCGAGGAAAAGTCACGCGAGTCGCGCGCCTTGCTCGATTCGATCCCCTTCCCGGCCTGGCTGCTCGACAACGACGGGCATTTCCGGGCGGTTAACGAGGCCTTCTGCCGCTACACCGGCCACGACATGGCCCACATACTGGGCAAGACCATCTTCGAACTGTTCCCCGAAGAAGAAGCCAGCCGCCTGCGTGAAGGCCAGTTGGCGGCTTACCGGAGCAAGCAGGCGATACGCCAGCAAATCTGGCTCAGCGTGGGGGAAGCCAAGCGCCCCTTCGAATTCCTCCGCGTCCCGCTCATCGCTGCCGATGGCCAGCCCAGCGGCCTGACCGGTGTGGCCTGGGATTTGTCGGACCGCTACGAAGCCGAAGAACGCCGCCGCCTGATTACCCATGTTTTCGATCACAGCAGCGAAGCGATCGTCATTCTTGACGACCAGCATCGCGTGGTGGACTTCAACAAGGCAGTCACCGACATCACCGGCTATACGCTGAGTGATGTGAAAGGCCTCAAGGGGCGTTCCCTGGCGCGGGGCGGCGAATCGGACTCGCTGTTCGACACCATCGAGAACCAGATGACCCGGGATGGCGGATGGCACGGCGAACTCACCATCCTGCGCAAGGAAGGCCCGCCCTGCCCGGTCTATTGCAATGTGACCCCGATCCGCGATGAGGCCGGCAATATCATCAATTGGGGGATCTTCGTTACCGACCTGTCGGAGCGCAAGGCCAGCGAGGCCCGTCTCGAATCGCTGGCCAATATCGACCAGCTGACCAGGCTCCCCAACCGCCCAGGCTTCGCCAAACTGCTCGGCGACTGGCTGGCCGCCGGCAAGACGTGCGCCGTCATCTTTGTCGATGTCGACCAACTGGCACGGGTCAATGACGCCTTCGGCCACCAGGCCGGCGATCTCCTGCTCACCACGATCGCCGGGCGCCTGCGCCGCTTGCTCGGCGGCAAGGACATCCTCGGCCACCTCGGCGGCGGCTTGTTCGCCGTCATCGTCGAGGATGGCCACAACCTGGCCGGCCTGGAAACCCTGACCCGCAAGCTGATCGACTCGGTGTCCTATCCCTTCCGTTTCGAGAATGCCGACATCATCCCCACCGCTTGCGCCGGCATCACCCTCTCCCCGCAGGATGGCGACAACGCCGCCAAACTGCTGCGCAACGCCGACCTCGCGATGCACAGCGCCAAGGAACACGGGCTGAGCAGCTTCCGTTTCTTCGACAGCCAGATCACCGAACAGCGCACCCAGCGCCTGCACATGGAAAACGATCTGCGCTGGGTCTTGCTGCGCCGGGAACTGACCCTCCACTACCAGCCGCAGGTAGACATCGCCAGCGGCGCCATCATCGGTTTCGAAAGCCTGCTGCGCTGGGACCACCCCGAACTCGGGCGCATTCCGCCGGATCGTTTCATCCCGCTGGCGGAAGAAAGCGGGCTGATCCTGCCAATCGGCAACTGGGTGCTGTGGGAGACCTGCCGCCAGGCCAAGGCCTGGCAGGATGATGGCCACCGGCCGGGCCTCGTGGCAGTCAATATTTCCGCCATCCAGTTGCAGGACAGCGGTTTTGTCGCCGCCGTGCGCGAGATCCTCGAAAGCACCCGCCTCGACCCGCAATGGCTGGAACTGGAAATTACCGAAAGCGCCATCATGGAGAATCCCGAGCAGGTCGTCGGCATTCTCGAAGAACTTAAGGCGCTCGGCCTGCGCCTGTCGATCGACGATTTCGGTACCGGCTACTCCAGCCTCGCCTACCTGCGGCGCTTCCCGGTGGACAAGATCAAGATCGACCGCTCCTTCATCCACGATATCCCCGCCGATGTCGGCAATGCAGCCATTGCACGCATGGTGATCAGCATTGCCCGCGAGCTGGAGCACGAGGTGATCGCCGAGGGCGTCGAGACCGCCGAGCAACTGGCCTTCCTGCGCGACAACGGCTGTGACGCCTATCAGGGCTACTACTGCAGCCCACCCGTGCCGGCCGCCGCCATTCCCGAGCTGCTCAGGCGTAACCAGGAAGCAGCTACGACCGCTTAGCCGCAGCGCGGCAAGTCAGGGCGGACTGGCGAAACCCAGCCAGCGACGCACGCCGCCAGCGGCCACCCGGCCGCTGGCCAGGCAGGCAGTGAGCAGGTAGCCACCGGTTGGCGCTTCCCAATCCAGCATCTCGCCGGCACAGAAAACACCGGGTTTGCCGTGCAGCATCAGGGCCCCATCCAGGGCGGCGAAGCTGACCCCGCCGGCCGTGCTGATGGCCTCGTCGATGGGGCGCGTCGCGCCGACCGGCACCGCCAGCGCCTTGATCGCGGCGGCCAGCAAGGCAGGCGCGGCAAGGGTTTCCGGCGGGCACAATTCACGCAGCAGGGCGGCCTTGACGCCTTCGATACCGGCCCGTCGGCGCAGGTGGTTGGCCAGCGAATCGCGGCCGCGCGGCCGGGCCAGGTCGGCGGCCAGGCGCTCGATACTGCGCCCCGGCGCCAGGTCGAGGGTCAGCGCGGCATGGCCGTCGCGCGCCAGGGCATCGCGCAGGAGGGCCGACAAGGCATAGACCAGGCCGCCCTCGATGCCGGTGGCGGTAATGTTGAATTCGCCCTGCCGGGTCTGGCCGGCACAGCTGGCAACCACCGGCTTCACTGGCTGGCCGGCGAAACGCTCGCTGAAATACGGCGACCAGGCGACATCGAAGCCGCAGTTGGCCGGCTTGAGCGGCGCCACGTCGATGCCGGAATCGCGCAGCACCGGCACCCAGGCGCCGTCCGAACCGAGCCTGGCCCAACTGCCGCCGCCCAGGGCGAGGATGACGGCAGCGGCCTGAACGACGATCTCGCCGTCGGGCGTGGCGAAACGCAGGCCATCGCCGGACCAGCCGAGCCAGCGGTGGCGGACATGGAAATGCACCCCCTGGCTGCGCAGGCGATGCAGCCAGGCACGCAGCAGCGGCGCGGCCTTCATCTCGGTGGGAAAAACCCGGCCCGAGGTGCCGACAAAGGTGTCGATGCCCAGGCTGTGTATCCAGTCGCGCAGCGCCGTTGGGCTGAATGCCGCCAGCCAGGGCGCAAGCTGCCCGGCCCGCGCCCCGTAGCGGCCGACAAAATCGGGCAACGGCTCGGAATGCGTGATGTTCATGCCGCCCTTGCCGGCCATCAGGAATTTGCGACCGACCGAGGGCATGGCGTCATAGACATCGACCGCCAGGCCGGGAAGCGCCGACAGCACCTCGGCCGCCATCAGCCCGGCCGGGCCGCCGCCAACGATGACAACGCGTGGCAGGCTCACCCGCCCCCCTTCCGTGCCTCGATGGCAGCCGAGAGTTCGTCCGGCAGCTCTTCCTCGTCGATCGGGAAGACGGTGACCGCCACCTCGGGTTCGGCCCCGCCCCCGCCGAGGATGATGCCGCGCAGCGGGGAGATGTCGGAAAAGTCGCGGCCGAAGGAAAGCGTGATGTGCTCGGTGTCGGGCAGCAGGTTGTTGGTCGGATCGAAATCGACCCAGCCACAGGTGCTGCCCGGCACATAGACCGACACCCAGGCGTGCGAGGCGTCGGCGCCGATCAGGCGGGGCTTGCCGGGGGGTGGCCGGGTCAGCAGGTAGCCGCTGACGTAGCGGGCAGCCAGGCCCAGGGCGCGCAGGCAGGCGATCATCAGGTGGGCGAAATCCTGGCAGACGCCGCGCTTGTTTTCGAGCACTTCGAGGACCGGGGTGGATACCGTGGTCGCCTCCGGGTCGAAGGTGAATTCCGTGAAAATCTTCGCCATCAAGGCCTGGACGCCGAGCAGCAGCGGCCGGCCGGGCGGGAAGCAGTCGGCCGCGTAGTCGACCAGTTCGTGCTTGATGCGGACGTGCGGGCTCTCGAACAGGAAGCGGGTGGCGTCGAGGTCTTCCGCCTGCGGATCGGTCGAATCGTAGGCCAGGCGGTCACGCACCGCCTCCCAAGGCGGGGAATCGTCGAGCTCACCCGGCAGGTGGGGCTCGACGGCGATGGTCATGACCGAGCGGATGAGCAGGCTGTCGTGCGGCGCATGGAAGGCCACCCAGCTCACCGGGTTGCCGAAGGCATCGAGGCCGTCGCGCCGCCAGCTGGGTGTCGGTTCGATTCCGACGCATTGTTCCTCGACCTGCTGCCAGGCCAGGACGCGCGGCGACAGGTGGAGTTGCTGCTGCGACAGCGACACCGGGCTGCCGTAGTCGTAGCGGGTTTCGTGCAGTACGTGGTAGCGGATGGCGGCCATGACTACAAAGCCATCGTCTGCCGGCTGACATCGCCGACGTGGGTGAAATAACGCCTGGCCAGCCAGTCGGAGAGCTCGCTGGCGGCGCTGTCGAGGTCGCGCAGCAGGTCGGCCAGTTCGATGCAGGGCGCGCAGTTGTAGCTGCGGTTGAACGGCAGGTGCTCCAGTTTTTCCAGATCGAAGGCACGCAGGCGCTCGATGGCGCCGGCCAGATCGCCGTCGCTGGCGGCGCCCAGTTCGCGCGCCATGCGCTCCAGGTAGCGGGTCAGCACGCTGGCCTGGAACAGCACGCCGTGCGGGTTGCTGTCGTCGAACACCAGCAGGTCGATGACCGGCAGCAGTTCGGGCGAGCGGGAATAGCGCGAGCGGTAGGTGATGATCGAATCCATCAGGTCGAGCAGCCATTCGAGCGACTCCGGCCCGCTGGCCGACGCCATGGTCAGGAAATGGGCGATGGATTGTGCCAGGAAGGACAGGCGTTCCAGGCGGCGGCCGATGATCAGGAAGCGCCAGCCGTCGTCCCGCGTCATGTTGTCCATGGCGAAGCCGGTCAGCGATGACGACACGCCGAGCACGCGGTCGAGGAAGGCGATGGCCTCGGTCAGCGTCGGATGCTTTTTCAATGCCGCCTGCTGGTCGCGCTGCAGGCGGTTGAGCGAATGCCAGTGGTCGAGCGACAGCCGTTCGCGCACATGCGTCGCCGCCCACATCAGGCTGCGGATATTGCCGGCCAGGCTGCCCGGCTGCTCCGGGTTGTAGATGGCTTCGAGCAGCACGTGCTCGCTGCCCTCCTTGACCGGATCGTCCTCGTCCGGCTCGGGCAGAACCCCGACATGGCGGGCCAAAGCCATGGCCGCGATGACCGCCGGCGTCTTGCCGCCCCCGGCCACCACGACACGGCCCAAGGCAACGCGCAGCATGCGCGCGCTGTCGTCGAAGCGCTCGGAATAGCGGCCGAGCCAGAACAGGTTTTCGACCACCCGCGACGACAGGTTGGCCCCGGCGCGCACCAGGTCGCGCACGCCGACCGAGGGCTTGAGCAGCGAGAAATCGCTGACCGGGCCGTTGGTGAGCACCCAGGTATCCTTCGAGGCGCCGCCGCGCTGCATCGAGATGATGCGCGTGTTGCCGGCCGTGCCAACCCGGGCCAGGCCGCCGGGCATCACCGAATAGCCGTCCGGCGTGGTCACCGCATAGGCGCGCAGGCCGACCGGCCGGGCGAGCAGGCGGCGTTCGTGGGCGCGGCTCCAGGTCGGCGCCTGCGACAGGTGCACCATTTCCTGGGCCACATAGGCATGCGGCCGGGCCTCGATGCGGCGCAGAATTTCCGCCCGCTCTTCGCCTTTCACCTCATGGCCGAATACCGGCTCCATGTGCTGGGTCGGATAGGCCGGCTTGATGACCAGGTCGTCGAAATGCTTTTTGACATACGCCAGCGCCGGCTTCTCGCCGCACCACCAGGTCGCCACCGAGGGCATCAGCAGTTTCTCGCCGAGCAGGCGCTCGCAGATGGCAGGCAGGAAGCCCATCAGGGCGCCGGAACCGAGCAGGCCGCTGCCCAGTGCGTTGGCGATGACCACCCGGCCGGCGCGCGCCACGTTGAGCAGGCCGGGCACGCCGAGCGCCGATTCGCCGCGCAGTTCGAGCGGGTCGCAATAGCTGTCGTCCTGGCGGCGCAGGATGACGTGCACCCGCTTCAGGCCGCGCAGGGTTTTCAGGTACACCGTGTCGCCGCGCACCGTCAGATCCTGCCCTTCGACCAGCGGGTAGCCGAGGTAGCGCGCCAGGTAGGCATGCTCGAAATAGGTTTCGTTGTACGGCCCCGGCGTCAGCAGCACGATATGCGGCGCCTCGTCGCCCTCGACCGGGGCGAGCGCGGCCAGGCCCTCCTGCTGGTCGCGGAAGAAATCGGCGACATGCTGGACGCGCAGGTCGCGGAACATTTCCGGGAAGACGCGCGACACGATGAGGCGGTTTTCCAGCGCATAGCCGGCGCCCGAGGGGGCCTGCGTGCGGTCGGCGATCACCCACCAGTGGCCATCGGGCGACCGGGCCAGATCGACGGCGTAGTTGTGCAGCCAAATATCGCCCGGCGGCTTGATGCCGTGGCAGGGCCACAGGTAGCCGTGCTGGCCATAGACCAGCGCCGGCGGCAGCAGACCCTCGGCGAGCAGGGTCTGCGCCCCGTAGAGGTCGGCCAGCATGGCGTTGAGCATGGCGGCGCGCTGGGCGACCGCCACCGACACCTCGGCCCACTCCTCCGGCGGGATGATCAGCGGCACCGGGTCCAGTGCCCACGGCCGGTCGGCCCCATCGGGCGCGGCATAGACGTTGTAGGTGACGCCGTTTTCCAGGATGCGCCGGTCGACGAATTCCAGGCGCTCGCGCATTTCGTCCGGCGCCACCGCGTCGAGATGGTCGAAGAACTGTTGCCAGTGCGGACGTACGCCGCCATCCGCCGACAACATTTCGTCGTAGCGGTGGGGGCTGTGGGGATAGATGGCGAGGAGGGTGCGGGCCATGGAGCCTTAAGCGGCGCACTCGGGCCGCAGAGCAATCACCCGCGGCCTGAATGTGCGCCTGGCGCGATTATTCTGGGTCAAAAACGGCGCAAGTCTAGCGTAAACGGGTGCTCGGCGCTGAGTTCCACCGGCTTGACGCCGACCTTGCCCGGTGTATGCCCGAAGCGGAAGAAGCGCGCCAGGCGGCGGCTTTCAGCCTCGTAGGCATTGACCGGCAGAACGTCGAAATTACGCCCGCCCGGATGCGCCACGTGGTACTGGCAGCCACCCAGCGAACGCTGCATCCAGGTATCGACGATGTCGAAAACCAGCGGGGCATGGACGCCGATGGTCGGATGCAGGCAGGAGGCCGGCTGCCAGGCGCGGTAGCGCACACCGGCAACGAACTCGCCATTGCGCCCGGTATCGGTCAGCGGCACCGGCCGGCCGTTGCAGGTGAGCACGTAGCGGTCCGGCGCCATGCCCGACACCTTGACCTGCACGCGCTCGACCGAGGAATCGACATAGCGCACCGTGCCGCCGACCGCGCCCTCCTCGCCCATGACGTGCCAGGGTTCCAGGGCGTGGCGCAGTTCGAAGGCGATGCCCTTGACGGCGAAATCGCCATATTTCGGGAAGCGGAATTCGAAGTGTGGGGCAAACCATTCCGCCTTGAAGGCGAAGCCGGCCTGCTGCATTTCCTCGATCACGTCGGCGAAATCCTGCTCGACGAAATGCGGCAGCATGAAGCGGTCGTGCAACTCGGT
>JAEUOE010000212.1 GCA_016790885.1 Dechloromonas sp.
CAGGCGGGACAGGTTTTCGGCCGGAATGCCGATGCCGGTATCGGTGATCGTGCAGCGGATGGTGATGTAGCCGTTTTGCTGGCTCAGCACCTGGGTGCGCAGGCCGATCTGGCCGCGCTCGGTGAATTTGATGGCGTTGGACAGGAAGTTGAGCAGGATCTGCTGGATGCGCATCGGATCGCCGCGCATCGCTTCCGGCATGGCCGGGTCGAATTCGCAGCGGACGGGCAACTGCTTGGCCTCGGCGCGCTGGGCGACCTGCTCGCAGGCATTGAGGCAGAGCTGGTGCAGCGAAAAGTCGGTGTCCTCGAGCAGCAGCTTGTCGGCCTCGATCTTGGAGATGTCGAGAATGTCGTTGATGATGGCCAGCAGGTGATGGGCCGCATCGGCCACCTTGCTCAGGCGCTGGTATTGCTCGGTGTCGCCGGCGTGGCGCTGGGCGAGGTGGGTGAGGCCGATGATGGCATTCATCGGCGTGCGGATTTCATGGCTCATGTTGGCCAGGAAGGTGCTCTTGGCGCGGTTGGCCGATTCGGCTTCATCCTTGGCGCGGCTCAGTTCCCGCGTGCGCTCATCGACCAGCTGTTCGAGGTGCTGGCGGTAGCTTTCCAGTTCCGACTGGATCCGTTTTTTCTCGGTAATGTCTTCCTTGATGCCGAGGTAATGGGTCACCCGCCCATCCGGCTGGCGAACCGGCGAAATGATCGCCAGTTCCTCGAAGATCGTGCCGTCCTTGCGCTGGTTAACGAATTCGCCCTGCCAGATTTCGCCGCGGGCCAGGGTTTGCCACAGCTGGTCGTAATTGCCGCTGAGTGTCTTGCCGGATTTCAGGATGCGCGGATTCTGGCCGAATGCTTCCGCCGGCGTGTAGCCGGTATTGCGCACGAAGGTGGAATTGACGTACTCGATCTTCGGTTCGGTATTGGTGATGACGATGCTGTGCGGGCTCTGCTCGATGGCCAGCGACAGCTTGCGCAACTGTTCTTCGGCCTGGTGCCGTTCGCTGACATCCTGCACCGTGCCGACCGCCGACAGCGGCTGGCCGGCATCGTCGAAACGGATGTGGGCGCGTTCGCGCACCCAGCGAATGGCGTCGCCGACCAGGATGCGGTGCTCGTTGTCGTAGGGCTTGCCCCGCAGGGCGGCCTGCCACTCGGCGAGCACCCGCTCGCGGTCTTCCGGATGAATGCGCGCAACGAAGTCGTCGAGGGTCAGTGCAGTTTCGCCGGCCACGCCGAAAATGCGATAGACCTCTTCGCTCCAGGTCAGCTGCTCGCTGCGGATATCCAGCCGCCAGCTGCCGAGATGGGCGATGGCCTGGGCTTCCCGCAAGGCGGCTTCGTTCTGCCGCAGGCGCTGCTCGAACTGCTTGCGCTCGGTGATGTCCTGGCTGGTGCCGAACAGCCGGCTGACCCGGCCGTCCGGGCCGATGACGATCTGCCCCGCGGTCTGTATCCAGCGTTCCTCGCCATCGTCGCGGCGGATGATGCGGTACTCGCTGGCGAAGGGCTGGCGGCCGCGAAACACATGGTCGCGCGAATACGCGGCCGTGCGTTGCCGGTCCTCGGGGTGGACCACGGCCAGCCAGCTCTGCGTATTCATGATTTCATCGGGCGGCACACCGAGAATCTCGTTGTGTGTCGGCGAGCCGGTCAGCGTGTCGGTGGCGGCGTCGAAGGTGAAATGGCCGATGCGCGCCAGGCGTTGGGCCTGGAGCAGCATGGCTTCGTTCTGGGCCAGGGCCTGGCGTGAACGCAGCATGCCCATGCCCAGCGCGATCTCGCCGGCCAGGTTGCCGAGCAGGCTCACCTCGGCTTCGTCGAAACAGTGGGGGCGGCTGCCATAGACCTGGAGCAGGCCGCTCACCTTGCCGCCCACGTGCAGGGGCAGCGCGATCAGCGAACGGTAGCCATCGGCGATGGCGCGCCAGGGGGTGAAGCTCGGGTCGCTGTCGATGTCCTGCACGATGCAGGGCTGGCCGGAGCGCACGGCATGGCCGGCCGGCGCCTGCCCCGATGGCTGCTCGCCCCAGCTCAGGTCGAGATCGGCGAGGTAGGCGTCGGCCCCGCCGGCATGCGCGACGGGCCTGATCGGCTGGTTGGCATCGGGCAGTACCTCACCGATCCAGGCCCGGTGGTAGCCGCCGATATCGACGATGACCGAGCAGATGTCCATGAGCATCCGCCGTTCGTCGCCCTGCCGGATGAGGGCCTGGGCGACGCCGCTCATCATGCGCAGGGCACGGTTCTGGCGGTTGATCTGCTGGCGGTCCTTCTGGCGTTCGGAGATGTCGCTGAGCACCCCGGCGGTGATCCGCGGCCGGCCGTCGGCATGGCGTTCGGTCACGCAGCTGCGATCTTCCACCCACAGCCAGTGGCCGTCTTCGTGGCGAACCCGGTATTCGATGACCTGCGATTGCACGCCTTCCCGCTCGATGCGGTCGATGGCGGTGGTCAGCACCGGGCGGTCGTCGGGATGTACCCGCTCGATCCAGGTGGCTAGCGCACGCGGGGTTTTATCCGGCGGGCAGCCGATGATGCGCAGCACACCATCGCTGCAGGTGTGACGGTCTTCGTCGTGCTGGTATTCCCAGCTGCCGGCGCCGCCGAGGTCGAGCGCCAGCTTGAGATGGGTTTCCAGACGCAGGCGGTCGCGTTCGGTTTGCGCGCTGTGCAGGGCGTTTTCCAGGCGTTCCAGGGCCAGTTGTTCGAACAGGCGGCGCTGGCTGATCACGCCGGCGATGCGCCCCTCGTCGTCGAGGACCAGCATATGGCGGAGGCGGAAGCGGTTCATCGCCTCCAGTGCGCCGGTGACCGATGTCTCGATATGCACGCTGCGCAGCGGAGAGGTCATCGCCGCGCTGAGCCGAACCGCGTGGGGGTCGGCGAAGCGGTTGAGCAGGCGGGGAATGTCGCGCTCGGTGAGGATGCCGACCGGCCGCTCATCCTGGCTGACGATCAGGTAATCGGCGGCATGCTCGAGCATGCTGGCGATGGCCTCGTCGAGCCGGGCGGCCGGCGGCAGGTTGGGGATCTTGCGATCCATGATCCCCTCCAGCGTGCGCAGGTGCCGGAAGGCGGCGCTGCCCAGGTGCATGCGGAAATCGGTATCGCTGACGATGCCGGCCACCTGGCCGGCGGCATCGGTGACCACCAGATGACGGATGCCCTTTTCCTCGACCAGGTGGCGGGCGCTGTTCAGGTCCATGTCCATGGGGGCGGTGATCAGCGGCGACGACATGATCGCCTCGACCGGCGTGTCGCCCGGATGGCGCGCATGCAGCGAGCGCACGATGTTGGTTTCGGTCAGGATGCCCAGCGGTTTGCCATCGGCCACCACGAGGAGGCTGGAGATGTGCTCGTCGGCCATCATTTTGGCAGCGTCGAGCAGCGTGGCGCGCGGGGGCAGGCTGCGCACCTCGCTGGTCATGATCTTGCCAAGGGGGGATTGGGCGGTGGTGGGCATGGGCGGGACGGTGGGCTGGGCGGGCTTCAGCCGTGGAAGGTTCCGGTGGGTGGCAGGCGGCGCATGGCTTATTCAGCGTGTTCGCGGGCGATGGCCGTGAAGCGGTCGTAACGCTGAATGAAGGCGTCGACGACATCCGGGTCGAAATGGGCGCCCTTGCCCTCGACGATGATGCGTGAGGCCTCGTCGAAGGAGAAAGCGGGTTTGTAGATGCGCTTGCAGGTCAGGGCATCGAAGACGTCGGCCAGGGCCATCAGGCGGGCGGCGATCGGGATGTCGTCGCCGGCCAGGCCGTCCGGGTAGCCGCTGCCATTCCATTTTTCATGGTGCGAGCGGGCGATCAGCTTGGCGATGGCGAGGAAGCCGACCGGCTTGGCGGCGTCGGCTTCGGCCTGGGCGATGGCGTTGCAACCGAGGACGGCATGAGTTTTCATGATTTCCCACTCGTCCGGCGTCAGCTTGCCCGGCTTGAGCAGGACGTGGTCGGGAATGCCGACCTTGCCGATGTCGTGCAGCGGCGCGGACTGGACCAGGGCATCGATGGTCCTCTGGTCGAGGTAATGGGCAAAGCGCGGGTGGCTGCGCAGCCCCTCGGCCAGGGTGCGCACGTATTCCTGCGTGCGGTGCAGGTGCTTGCCGGTTTCCGGGTCGCGCGTTTCGGCCAGGCGGGCCAGGGCATGGATGCTGACCTGCTGGATCAGCTGGTTCTCATGCATCCGGCGGGCGACTTCGCTTTCCAGGAAGGCATTCTGGTCGCTGAGGATGTCGCGTGCCGCCTTCAGTTCAAGCTGGGTGCGCACCCGGGCGAGCACGATGCTCGGCCGGATCGGCTTGGTGATGTAATCGACCGCTCCCATGTCGAGGCCGCGCTCTTCATCGTCAGTGCCATCCATGGCGGTAACGAAGATGACCGGAATCCGGCGTGTTCTGTCGGCGGCTTTCAGCTCGGCCAGCACCTGGTAGCCATCCATCTCCGGCATCATCACGTCGAGCAGGATGAGGTCGGGCGTTGGCTCGGCCCGCGCGATCTGCAGGGCACGCCGCCCGGAATTGGCTGCCCGCACGCGGAAGGTCGGTTGCAGTAACTCGCCCAGAACGCTGAGGTTCTCCGGTGTGTCGTCGACGATCAAGATGGTCGGTTGGCGGGCATCCATGGGCTAGGTGAGATCGCCCGTTGGTGGCGACTTTGCGGGAATTATCACCGCCTCAAACAAATATTGCCAACTTTGCATTTTTGTTATGCCCATGGCTTTGGCTCAGCCGTCGCGCCGGTTTCCGACGATACGGTGATAGCTGGCGAAGCGCCCGGGGTCGATCGTTCCCGCCTCGACGGCAGCACGCAGCGCGCAGCCCGGCTCGCGGTCGTGCCGGCAGTCGCGGAAGCGGCACTGGCCGAGGTAGGGGCGGAATTCGCGAAAGGCGATTTCGATCTCCTGGCGGTCGAGGTGGCCGAGGCCGAACTCCTGCAGGCCGGGCGAGTCGATCAGGTCGCTGTTGCCATCGAGATGGTAGAGCGTGGCGTGGGTCGTCGTGTGCTTGCCGGAGTCGAGAGCCTGCGAGATTTCCCGCGTCGCCGCATTGGCTTCCGGAATCAGTGCATTGACCAGGGTCGATTTGCCCATGCCGGACTGGCCGACCAGCACGCTGGTCTTGCCGGCCAGCCAGGGGCGGAGGTCTTCGGCGTGATTGAGGGCCGACAGTTCGAGGATCGGATAGCCGAGCCCGGCCAGGGTGGCCAGGCGCTGGCGGGCGGCAGGCAGCTTGTCGGCGAGGTCGCACTTGTTGAGCACGATCAGCGGGGCGATTTCCTCGCTTTCGGCAGCGAGCAGCGCGCGGGCGACCAGTTCGTCGGAAAAGGCCGGTTCGGTGGCGACGACGATGACAAGCTGGTCGACGTTGGCGGCGATCAGTTTCTGGCGGATTTCGTTGGAGCGATAGAGCAGGCTGACGCGTGGCTGGATGGCTTCGACGACGCCCTGGTCGTCGGATGTGCGCATGATGTCCACACGGTCGCCACAGGCGATCTCGCTCTTCTTGCCGCGCGGGAAGCAGGGCAGCAGCGTGCCGTCGGCCAGTTCGACCACGTATTGCCGGCCGTGGGCGGCGATGACCCGGCCTTCCATCAGCCTCTTGCCCCCTGCAACTGGAGGTGGGCGATGCGCTGGGCGGCCGGCGGGTGCGAGTCGTAGAACAGTGAATGCAGCGGATCGGGCGTCAGCGTCGAGGCGTTGTCGCGATACAGCTTGACCAGGGCCTGGATCAGGTCGCTGGCCGCGGCATGCTCGGCGGCGTAGGCGTCGGCTTCGAACTCGTGGCGGCGCGACAGGTGGCTCATCAGCGGGGTGAGCGGGAAGGTGAACACCGGCATGACCAGGAAGAAGAGAATCAGCGCCAGTGCGGTGTTTTGTGCATCGACGCCGAGGCCGGCGTAGAACCACGGCGCATCGATCAACTGGCCGAGCAGCCAGAGGAAGGCCAGCGAGCCGGCGAACAGCATGGCCATGCGCTTGGCGACATGCTTGCGGCGGAAGTGGCCGAGTTCGTGGGCGAGCACGGCTTCGACTTCGGGCGGGTCGAGGCGGGTGAGCAGTGTGTCGAAGAAGACGATGCGCTTGTTGTCGCCGAAGCCGGTGAAGTAGGCGTTGCCATGGCTGGAGCGCTTCGAGCCATCCATCACGAACAGGCCGGAGGAGCGAAAGCCGCAACGGGCGAGCAGGGCTTCGACGCGCGATTTCATCTCACCCTCGTCGAGCGGCGAGAATTTGTTGAACAGCGGCGCGATCCAGGTCGGATAGACGAACATCAGCAGCAGGTTGAAGCCCGACCAGAACAGCCAGACGTAGAACCACCAGAAGTCGCCCATGGCCCCCATCAGCCACAGCACGGCGAGGATGACCGGGGCGCCGATGAGCAAGCCGAGCAGCGTCTGCTTGACCAGGTCGGCGATGAACAGGCCGAGCGTCATGCGGTTGAAGCCGTGGCGGGCCTCGATGACGAACTGGCTGTACAGCGACAGCGGCAGGTCGACCAGGCCGGAAATCAGCATCAGGCTGAAGATCATCGCCAGGCCGTAGAACAGGCCATCGAGGCGCGCGGCCCAGAAGTCGTGCAGGCCGGCCAAGCCCCCGCCCAGCGTGAAGGCGAGGAGCAGGGCGGCGTCGATGACGGTGCCGGCCACGGCGGTCTTGCTGCGGTCGACGGTGTAGTCGGCCGCCTTCTGGTGGGTTTCCAGCGTCACGCGCTCGGCAAACTCGGGCGGCACGGCGGCGCGATGGGCGGCGACGAAGCGGATGTGGCGCAGCTTGAGCCACAGGCGGATGCCCAGGGTCAGTGCGAAGAAGAACAGGAAGAGCAGGGTGAAGTTTTGCGTCACGAAGGTCGGCGGAAGCTGTGCGAAAATGGGTGTTTTCAAGTAATCGGGCAATTATATGGCAGGCAATGCAAACAACCTCGTCTGGCTGGACATGGAAATGACGGGTTTGAACCCGGATGGCGACCGCATCATCGAGATGGCCATGGTGGTCACCAATTCGGAACTGGAAATGGTTGCCGAATCCCCGGCCTGGGTGGTGCACCAGTCCGACGCCACGCTGGCGGCCATGGATGAGTGGAACCAAAAAACCCACGGGCGTTCGGGGCTGATCGACAAGGTCAAGGCGTCGACCTCGGACGAAGCAGCCGTCGAGGCGGCAGCGCTGGAATTCCTGAAGAAGTACTCGCTGGCCGGCCATTCGCCGATGTGCGGCAATTCCATTGGCCAGGATCGCCGCTTCATGGCGCGCTACATGCCGACCCTGGAAGCCTTCTTTCACTACCGCAACCTCGACGTCAGCACCCTCAAGGAACTGTGCAAGCGCTGGCAGCCCGAGATCTACAAGGGCTTCAAGAAGAAGAGCAAGCACACGGCGCTGGCCGACATCTACGAGTCCATCGACGAACTCAAGTATTACCGGGAACATTTCCTG
>JAEUOE010000224.1 GCA_016790885.1 Dechloromonas sp.
CCTGGCCGGCCTTGCGGATCTTGTCGAGTTCGGTCAGCACAGCCGGTGCTTCGTTGTCACGGCCCTGATCATGAAAGGCGTGAGCGTAAGGTCCGGTGTGGATTTCACAGACGCGCGCGCCTATCCGCGCCGCCGCTTCGATCTGAGCAAGTTCGGCATCGATGAAGACACTGGTCACGATTCCGGCGTCGGCGAGTCGGGAAATCACATCCCTCAGGCGCTCTTCCTGAGCCACAATATCGAGTCCGCCCTCCGTTGTCACCTCATGGCGACCTTCCGGAACGAGCATCGCCATCTCCGGCTTGAGCGAACGGGCAATACCGACCATTTCATCGGTTGCCGCCATCTCCAGATTCAGCTTGATCTGCGTCGTCTCACGTAGGCGGCGGACATCGGCATCCTGAATGTGCCGACGGTCTTCGCGCAGATGCACCGTAATGCCATCGGCACCACCCAGATGAGCCTCCACGGCGGCCCAGACTGGATCCGGTTCATACGTGCGACGCGCCTGGCGGATGGTTGCAACGTGGTCGATATTGACGCCCAGTTCGATCATAGCTCCTGCATCTCCCTAAATAACTTGCGTGTTTCCAACTCCTTACCCGCCAGGTAGTAGGCCATCAAGGTCCGCATCAAGGCCTTGGCCTCCTGACGTGAGCGCGGATCGGAAAAATCCTCTGCCTCCATATCGAGCAAGGTCTTGCCAATCACCACCTGAGCAGCCTCGGTATCATGCACCAGGCGTACCGGCCCCTGCTCCATGCGATACGTGTAATGAGCCTCGGCCACGATGGGGGCGCCAGTGCTGTCATGGCTCAGCGTCAGGCCATAGCCCAACTCCTGCAATAAGGCCTTCTCAAAGGTACGCAGGTCGGCCTCATGAACCTTGCCAGCCGGATCGACAGCCAGGCGCCTCAGCATGTCGGCGTAGCTCTCGTAGAGTCTTTCGTGCGCATCTTCGCGCGGCAAGAGGTGGATCAGCAGCTCGTTCAAATAATAACCACAGAACAGAGCCTCACCAGCCAGCAGCGGCTGCCCCCCCTGCCATTCTGCCTTCATCAGGGTCAGCACCTCGCCTTTCCCGGCCCAGGCGATTTCCAGCGGCTGAAAAGCCATCAGCAAGCCACGGATGGCCGAGCGTGGCCGCCGCGCCCCACGGGCAAGCAGCGCCATACGGCCGAAATCACGGGAAAACACTTCAACGATCAGGCTGGTTTCCCGAAAGGGATAGGTGTGCAATACGTAGGCCGGCTGGCCATCGACCTTGCCGCGCTGATTCATTCGTAGCCGAGACTCTTCAGCAAGCGCTCATCATCGTTCCAGCCCGACTTGACCTTGACCCAGACCTCCAGATAAACCTTGCCATCGAAAAGCCGCTCCATGTCCTGGCGCGCCTCACTGGCAATCCGCTTGAGCGATTCGCCACCCTTGCCGATCACGATGGCCTTGTGGCTTTCCCGGTCGACGACGATGGCAGCGTAGATTCGCCGCATGGCGCCCTCGACCTCGAACTTTTCGATCTCCACGGCCGTTGCATACGGCAGTTCATCGCCAAGCAGGCGGAAGACTTTTTCACGAATGTATTCCGAGGCCAGGAAACGCTCGCTCTTGTCCGTCAGATCATCTTCCGGGAACATCAAGCCTTCGTTCGGCAGGTGTTTTCTGGCCTCGGCAAGCAACTCCTCTGTCTGCCTGCCTTTGGCTGCACTGATCGGCACAACCGCTGCGTAGTCGAAGTCGGCCGCTGCAGTGGCCAGGAAGGGCAACAAGGCATTGCGATCCTTCAGTTGGTCGGTCTTGTTGACCACCAGCACCACCGGCCGATCCTTGGGCAGCAGGCGAACAACGGACTTATCCTTGGCATCGTAGCGACCCGCTTCGACAACGAAGAGGACAACATCCACATCATTCAGGGTCTGCGTGACCCCACGATTCATGGCACGGTTCAAGGCATTGGAAAACTTGGTCTGGAACCCCGGCGTATCGACAAAGACAAACTGTGCATCGTCATTCGTCAGAATGCCGGTGATGCGATGCCTGGTGGTCTGGGCCTTGCGGGAAACAATACTGATCTTTTCCCCGACCAGTCGATTGAGCAGCGTCGACTTTCCAACGTTCGGACGGCCAACAATGGCGATGTAGCCAGAGCGAATTTTTTTCATGCGAGGAGTTCTTTCAAAGCCAGCTCGGCAGCCACCTGCTCGGCAATACGCCGACTGGAACCATGACCGATGGTACGTAAAGCGGGAGAATCTATGTTGCAGGTCACCGCGAAGCGCTGCTCATGTGCAGCCCCCGTTGTTTCCACCAATTGATAGCGCGGCAACGGCTTTTTCCGCCCTTGCAGCCACTCTTGCAGACGCGTTTTGGCATCCTTCTGAAAGTGACCTGGCCTTAATTCATCAATCAGCGGCGCATACAGTTTATCGATGACCTCTTGTGCCGCCGTAAAACCGGCATCCAGGTATATCGCGCCGAAAAGGGCTTCGAGCGCATCGGCCAATATCGATGGGCGCTGGGCTCCACCGCTACGCAACTCACCCTCGCCAAGACGCAAAACGTCGCCAATACCCAATTCAAGCGCCAGGCGATGCAAGGACTCCTGACGAACCAGATTTGCCCGCAAGCGGGACAAATCACCTTCAGGCAGATTGGGAAAACGATGAAACAGCGCTGCGGCAATCACAAAATCGAGAATGCCATCACCCAGGAATTCCAGGCGCTCGTTATTGGGTGTTCCGAAGCTACGATGCGTCAGTGCCGTCTTGAGCAATGCCGCATCAGAGAATACGTGGCCGAGTTTCCGGGCAAC
>JAEUOE010000254.1 GCA_016790885.1 Dechloromonas sp.
CATCCTCAAGACCGTTGCCGTCAAGGCCCCGGGCTTCGGTGACCGTCGCAAGGCCATGCTCGAAGACATCGCCATCCTCTCCGGCGGTACCGTCATCTCCGAAGAGACCGGCCTGTCGCTGGAAAAGGCCACCCTGAAGGACCTGGGCCAGGCCAAGCGCGTCGAGATCGCCAAGGAAAACACCACCATCATCGACGGCGCCGGCGATGCCGCTTCCATCGAAGCCCGCGTCAAGCAGATCCGCATCCAGATCGAGGAAGCCACCTCCGATTACGACCGTGAAAAGCTGCAGGAGCGTGTTGCCAAGCTGGCTGGCGGCGTTGCCGTCATCAAGGTTGGCGCAGCCACCGAAGTTGAAATGAAGGAAAAGAAGGCCCGTGTCGAAGACGCCCTGCACGCTACCCGCGCTGCCGTTGAAGAAGGCATCGTCCCGGGCGGCGGCGTCGCGTTGCTGCGTGCCCGTGCCAACATCGTCAAGCTGAAGGGCGACAACCACGACCAGGATGCCGGCGTGAAGCTGATCCTCAAGGCCATGGAAGCCCCGCTGCGCGAGATCGTTGCCAACGCCGGTGACGAGCCGTCCGTCGTGGTCGACAAGGTCGTTCGCGGCAAGGGTAACTATGGCTACAACGCCGCTTCCGGCGAGTACGGCGACATGGTCGAGATGGGCGTGCTGGACCCGACCAAGGTCACCCGCACCGCCCTGCAGAACGCTGCTTCCGTCGCCGGCCTGATGCTGACGACCGAGTGCATGGTTGCCGAACTGGCCGAAGACAAGCCGGCCATGCCGGACATGAGCGGTATGGGCGGCATGGGTGGTATGGGCGGCATGGGCATGTAATGTCCTGCTGAGCCATTTCGCTCACCGAGAGCCCCGCCTTGTGCGGGGCTTTTTCTTGCTGTCAAAAAAATGAAAATACCTAAATATTTCAATATGTTTAAAGCATGTCGTTAAAGCTTGTGGAATGAATTACGGCCTGTAAGTTAGCTGTAAGAAGCTGCGCCTAAATTACGCTCCGCAGCAATGCCTCTATAAACAAAATCTGAGGAGCAAATCAATGCAAGACGTACTTGATCGGGTTACCAAAAACCCGAAATTCCACGAGTTCATTGCCATGCGCAGTCGATACTCGATCATCATGGCCATCGTCAGTGCCGCCATTTACTATGGCTTCATCCTGCTGGTCGCCTTCGACAAGGAACTGCTGGCCAAGAAAGTTGGCGCCGGCGTGACCAGTCTGGGTGTTCCGCTGGGCGTGGGTGTCATCGTCATCACCATCGTCCTGACCTGGATTTACGTTCGCCGCGCCAACACCGAGTTTGACGCGACCAACGAAGCCATCATCAAGGAGGCGCAGAAGTAATATGTCTATCAAGCAAATTATTGCCGCTGTCGCTTCGCTGGCTCTGGCCGGTGGTGCGTGGGCTGCTGGTGCCGATCTCGGCAACACCCAGCAACAAGCCACCAACTGGACAGCCATCGTCATGTTCGGCCTGTTCGTTGCCTTCACCCTGTACATCACCAAGCTCGCTGCAGCCAAGACCAAGTCGGCTGCCGACTTCTACACCGGCGGTGGCGGTATCACCGGCTTCCAGAACGGCCTGGCGATCGCCGGCGACTACATGTCCGCCGCGTCCTTCCTGGGTATTTCCGGCCTGGTGTTCGCCAACGGCTTCGACGGCCTGATCTTCTCGATCGGCTGGCTGGTCGGCTGGCCTGTCATCACCTTCCTGATGGCCGAGCGCCTGCGTAACCTGGGCAAGTTCACGTTTGCCGACGTGGCCTCCTATCGTTTCTCGCAGACCCCGGTTCGCGTCTTCGCCGCTTCCGCTTCCCTGGTCATCGTCGCCTTCTACATGATTGCGCAGATGGTCGGTGCCGGTCAGCTGATCAAGGTGCTCTTCGGTCTCGAATACATGTACGCCGAAATCCTCGTCGGCATCATCATGCTGATGTACGTGCTGTTCGGCGGCATGACCGCAACGACCTGGGTGCAGATCATCAAGGCCGTCATGCTGCTCGGCGGTGCCACCTTCATGGCGGTTGCCGTTCTGCTGCAATTCGGCTTCTCGCCGGAAGCGCTGTTCGCCAAGGCGGTTGAAGTGCACTCCAAGAAAGACGCCATCATGGGTCCGGGTGCCCTGATCAAGGATCCGATCTCCGCCATCTCCGTCGGTATGGCGCTGATGTTCGGTACCGCTGGTCTGCCGCACATCCTGATGCGCTTCTTCACCGTGCCGAACGCCAAGGAAGCCCGCAAGTCGGTTGCCTGGGCAACCACCTGGATCGGCTACTTCTACATCCTGACCTTCATCATCGGTTTCGGCGCGATCACCAACCTGATCCAGAACCCGGGTGAGTTCTACGTCGGCGGTGAGATTGCCAAGGGCCTGAAGGGCGGCGGCAACATGGCTGCTGTGCATCTGTCCAAGGCTGTCGGCGGCGACCTGTTCCTCGGCTTCATCTCTGCCGTGGCCTTCGCAACCATCCTGGCCGTTGTGGCGGGTCTGACCCTGTCCGGCGCCTCTGCCGTGTCGCACGACCTGTACGCTTCCGTGTTCAACAAGGGCTGTACGTCCGAGCAGGAGCTGCGTGTTTCCAAGATGGCCACCATCGCCCTCGGCGTCCTGGCTATCGTTCTCGGTATTGCCTTCGAGAAGGAAAACGTTGCCTACATGGTCATGCTGGCCTTCACGGTGGCTTGTTCCTCCAACTTCCCGGTCCTCTTCATGTCCGTGCTGTGGAAGAACTGCACCACCCGCGGTGCCGTGGTCGGTGGCTTCGTCGGCCTGGTTCTCGCTGCGGTCCTGACCATCGGTTCCGCCAGCGTCTGGGAAGCCGTGCTGCACAACCCGAAGGGCTCTGCCTGGTTCCCGTACAACTCGGCTGCCATCTTCTCGATGACTGCTGCCTTCTTCACGATCTGGCTGGTGTCCATTCTGGACAACTCGGCTCAGGCCAAGAAGGAGCGCGATCTGTATCCGTCGCAGCAGCTGCGTTCGGAAACCGGTCTGGGTGCCTCGTCGGCCTCCTCGCACTAATCGACCTCGCGTCGTCAAAACAGAAAGCCCGGGATTTCCCGGGCTTTTTTTCGTTGACGAAAAGGCAGGCTTCAAATGGCTGGCCAGCAGGTGCCAGCGGATCGTGGACGAGCTTGTGCGCCGCACAAAAAGAAGTGCGGATTATTTGCTAGACTGTACGAGTTTGCTAAGGGGAAAAAAACGGTAGGGGGCTGCCCAGTGCAGGATCGGGCGACCCCCTGAGTAGCGGTGAAACCGCATACTCCGAAGACCATAAAAGGAGAACAGCCCGATCAGATTAATGGGGCTGCCTTACAGAAATCTTACGTCGAAACAGGCAAAACTCGAATAAATGCGCATACTTATCGCAGAAGACGACACGATCATCGCGGACGGTCTTTCCCGTTCCCTGCGCCAGGGCGGTTATGCCGTCGATTGGGCACCCAGCGGCGTCGAAGCCGATACCGCCCTGGTCACGGTTTCCTATGACCTGCTGATTCTCGATCTCGGCCTGCCTAAAATGTCCGGCCTCGAGGTACTCAAGCGCCTGCGGGCGCGTAACTCGCAGTTGCCGGTGTTGATCCTGACAGCCCTGGACGGTACGGGTGATCGGGTCAAGGGGCTCGATCTCGGTGCCGACGATTACATGGTGAAGCCCTTCGAGCTGGCTGAACTGGAGGCGCGGGTGCGTGCCCTGACCCGTCGCTCGGCAGGAACGTCGCCGACCATCCAGTGCGGGGCCCTGACCTACGACCAGGTCGGGCGCGTGGCCCAGATCAACAGCCAGCCGCTGGATCTGTCGGCACGTGAGGTGGGGCTGCTGGAAGTCCTGCTCAGCCGGATGGGGCGCCTGGTCAGCAAGGATCAACTGGTCGATCACCTTTGTGGCTGGGGCGAGGAAGTCAGCCACAACGCCATCGAGGTCTATGTGCACCGCCTGCGCAAGAAGATCGAGCCGGGCGGGGTGAAAATCGCCACCGTCCGCGGACTGGGTTATTGCCTTGAGCGCCCGCAAGGCGAGTAGTTCGCCTTCTGTCACATCCGAAACCGAGCGCTCGCTGTTTGGCGAGATTCTCGACTGGATGCTGGCGCCCTTGCTCTTCGTCTGGCCGCTGAGCATCGCCTTTACGCACTATTTCGCCAATAACGTTGCCAATTTCCCTTACGACCAGGCCCTGCGCGAGCATGTAGCGGCCATTGCCCGACAGGTCAAGCTGGTCAATGGCAAACCGTTATTGTCCTTGCCGGCATCGACTCGCGCCTTGCTGCGGGCCGACGAAACGGACAGCGTCTATTTCCGGGTCATTACCCTGGATGGCAAGCTGCTGGCCGGTGACAAGGACTTGCCCGCCATCGCGCCGCCTTCCGGTGATGAGGTCGTGCCCGGCGAAATCTACCTGCGCGATGCCGATTTCAAAGGTCAGGACTTGCGTCTGGCCTATACCTACCTCAGCGAAACCACCATGCCCAAGGCGCAGTGGGTGATCATCGAGGTGGGCGAAACTACCGAAAAGCGCAGCCAGCTGGCCAACAAGATCGTGGCCAGCGTCATCCTGCCGCAATTCATCATTATCCCGCTGGCAGTCATGCTGGTCTGGTTCGGCCTGTCGCGCGGCTTGCGCCCGCTGACCCGCCTGCGCAAGACCATCGACGCCCGCGAACCCGACGACCTGTCACCGATTGCCACCCGTCGAGTACCGGAAGAACTGGAGCCGCTGGTCGAGGCCTTCAACGAAATGCTGGCCCGCATGCAGCGCAACGTCGAAGCACAGCAACGTTTTGTCGCCGATGCCGCCCACCAGATGCGGACGCCGCTGACCGGCCTGAAAACCCAGGCCCAATTCGCCATCCGTGAAACCGACCCGGAAGCCTTGCGTCATGCCTTGCGCCAGATCGCCACCGGGGTCGACCGCGCCGGGCGTCTGGTTAACCAGTTGCTGACCCTGGCGCGTACCGAGGGTGTGGAGCTGGCTCAGCGCAAGCATGAAGTACTCGATCTCTCCGCGCTGATCCGCGATGTGGTCGCCGACTGGGTGATGATCGCCATCGAAAAGCGAATCGACCTCGGTTTCGAATCGGCCGGCCCCGCGATGATCACCGGCAACCCCTTCCTGCTACGCGAGCTAGCCAAGAACCTGATCGACAATGCCCTGCGCTACACGGCCGCTGGCGGCCATGTGACGTGCCGCGTCAATGCCAATCCCGATACGGTACTGTTTGAAGTCGAGGACGATGGCATCGGCATCACCGAGGAGCAGGCCGAATTGGTCTTCGAGCGCTTCTATCGCGTCGACGACGCAACGACCGAAGGTAGCGGCCTGGGTCTGGCCATCGTCCAGGAAATTGCCATGCAGCACGATTCGCGGGCCAGCTTGCGCCCGAACCTGGGCGGCAAGGGCGCCATCGCCCGCGTCCCGTTTGCCGCCTGGCGCCCGCCTTCTGCACCGCCCCCGCTGCCGGATGACTTCTCCGAGTTGTATCGCCAATCGCCGCCAATCGGTACCTGACCGGGCTTCGATATATGCAATGCCCAAAATTCGCGGCGAAGTGTTGCGAAGCTGGCCATGCCCCGCTATAATGCGGCCTCTCTTGGCCTGGTAGCTCAGTTGGTAGAGCAGCGGATTGAAAATCCGCGTGTCGGTGGTTCGATTCCGCCCCAGGCCACCAATTCCAAAAGCCCGAACTCGTTTCGGGCTTTTTCACGTCTGCCCGCCGCGCCAGTGCTGGCGGGCCTTCGCGGATTTGCCTCGCGAGCGGCACCCCCCACATTTCCGCGCTTTTGGCCCTCCCTGGCCTCTCTGTTCTCGGTTTTTATCTGGTGGTCTCGCGAGCGTGCGCGAGGCTACTTCCAGTATTGGTGCGGGTTTCAGGGCGGTCGGTTGTGGTTGTAGATTGGTTGCCTCCGGCGACCGAAGCATGAAATCTCGCCAAATCATCTTCCGTGGAAACTGGCCTTGGCTGTTTCCTGCGCTCGGCAGTGGGCATTCAAGTGGCTGCTCGACTCTGAAACCTGCCGGATAGTCGATTCCCGGTTCTCGGCCAGTCCGGCCATTGGCCAGTCGATCGGAATTGGGCAGCAATCTATGTATTTGTCGGTATTCGTGATCCGAGACAAGCCAGGAAGGTAGAACACAACCTGGTGGAACTGCTGGTTGTTGCGGTCTGCGCGGTGCTGGCGGGTGCGGACGATTTTGTGCAGATCGAGGAATGGGCGAAAGAGAAGCTCGATTGGTTTCGGCAGTACCTCAAGCTGGAGAAAGGAATTCCCTCGCACGACACGTTTGGCCGGGTGTTTGCAGCGATCGATGCTGAGCAATTTGGGGCTACGTTTCGGCGTTGGGTAGGACAGGCGCTGCCCGCCTTGGCGTGTGACGATGTGGTGTGCCTCGACGGCAAGACCTCGCGGCGCTCGGGCAAAGTCGATGGAACGCCGCTGCACTTGAGCTTCCCCCGGAATTTCGTCTTCCAAGGGTGACGTAAGATGACGTTACTCTGGAAGAAGAAAGCATGAAGATACCGAAACAGGCATACACGCTGGAGTTCAAGGAACTGGCGGTGAAGCGGGTCAAGGATGGGCAATCCTTGGCGGGAGTGGCGAAGGAGCTGGGGCTGGTCGAGCAGACCTTGCGTAACTGGGTGAAGGCGGCGGCCGCGGGTCAGCTGGCCGGAGCCGGCAAGGCAGTGACGCCGGAAGAGATGGAACTCTCCCGCTTGCGGGCCGAGAACCTGCGGCTCAGGCGAGAACTGGAAATCATAAAAAAAGCGGCGGCGTACTTCGCGAAGGATGCGCTATGAAGTACGCCTGGATTGATGCGCATCGGCAGGAATTCGCCCTGGCGGACCTGTGTGCCGCTTTGGCTGTTAGCATCAGCGGCTACCGGGCCTGGAAACGGGGTGGCAAGCCGAACAGGCAGCGGCTGACAGACAGCCAACTGGTCGCATTGATTTGGGCTGTTCATGCCGAACTCAAGGGGGCCTACGGCAGTCCGCGCATGGTCCGGGAACTGCGAGCAAGGGGCTTCCCGGCCAGCAAGGAACGGGTGGAGCGCCTGATGCGCCAACACAATATCCGTGCACGCCATAAGCGGCGCTACAAGGTAACGACGGACTCGAAGCACAGTCTGCCGGTAGCGGAGAATCTGCTGGACCGAAATTTCCAGCCTTCGGCGCCGAACCAAGCCTGGACGTCGGACATCACGTATCTGTGGACGGAGGAAGGCTGGCTGTACCTCGCTATCGTGATGGACCTGTTCAACCGGGAAATCGTCGGCTGGTCCCTGAAGCCGCGCATGACCTCAGAGATCGTCACCGATGCGCTGACCATGGCCTGGTTCAGGAAGCGGCCGGCGCCGGGTCTGTTGCACCACTCCGACCGGGGCAGCCAGTACGCCAGCCACGCCTTCCAAGAGAAGCTCCGGAAATACGGCATGACCTGCTCGATGAGCCGGAAGGGCAACTGCTGGGACAACGCGCCGACCGAAAGCTGGTTCAACAGCTTCAAGAACGAGCGGATCCATGGTGTTCGCTACGCCACCCATGCCGACATGAAGGCCGCGAGCTTTGAGTATATCGAGGTCTTCTACAACCGGAAACGGCTGCATTCGACCCTCGGCTACCGCTCGCCCGTGCAATTCCTGGAGCATTGGGTCAGACAGCAGGCTCAGGAAAAACTGGTAGCATGAACCCCACCCTTTGGAAGACGAAAAACAGAGGGAAGCTCACGCTTGGAGATTGAAAATGTTTAGCAGGACCACATTCTTGCCCCGGATTTTGCAAATAGCCTTGTCATTTATGGCCGTATGCTTTCTCTGCCTGAACGTGGCGACACCCGCGCAGGCCCAAGAAAAGCGCCTTGCCTACGTTGTCTCCGATGTGCGCATTCCCTTCTGGGACATCATGAAACGCGGCATCGAGCATCGGGCAGCGCGCCTAGGGTACAAGGTCGATGTCTACAGCGCCGATAACGATGCCAAGCGGGAAATCGAAGTTATCGCCAAAGCCATCAAGGACAAGGTCGATGGTTTGGTCATCTCGCCGACCAACTCATCGGCGGCCGTGACGATACTGCGACTGGCCAAGACAGCGAAAATCCCGGTCGTGATCGCCGATATCGGCACCGACAGCGGCGACTACGTCAGCTACATTGCCTCAGATAATTTCGAGGGTGCCTACCAACTCGGCAAAGTGCTGGTCAAGGCGCTCCAGTCCCGCCATTGGGACAAAGGCAGTGTCGGCATCATCGGCATCCCCCAGAAGCGTGCCAACGGCAAGGCGCGTACCGCAGGCTTCATGAAAGCGCTGGAGGAAACCGGCGTCAAGGGAGGCGATCTTCGCCAGCAAGTCGACTTCTCCTACAAGGAGACCTATGACTTCACCCGCGAACTGATCGCCGCCAATCCGGAGCTGCGTGCCTTGTGGCTGCAGGGGTCTGACCGCTACCAAGGTGCGCTGGACGCGATTGCTGATGCAGGCAAGAAAGGCCAGATTTTGCTGATCTGCTTTGATGCCGAACCGGAGTTTCTTGAGATGATAACGAAGGGCATCCTGGCAGGCGCCGGCATGCAGCAACCCTTCCTGATGGGTGAAGAGGCTGTCATTGCGATGGACGCGCATCTCAAGGGCAAGCCAGTCCTGCAAAAGCAGCTCCTGCCCGTTCTGCCCGTGTCGACGGAAAATATCAAGGAGTTGATGCCGGTGATCCGCCGCAACGTGCTTGGTATCAATGTCAAGTAACGCGATGACGGACCAGACAAAGACACGCCGCTCTCTGCTGGCCCTGTTGGCCGGCATGGTAACGATCAGTGTCGTCCTGGTGCTCGCTGTCCATGCCGCTCATCTCTATTTTTCGCAGAAGCAGAAAATCATTGACGAAACGCGTGGCGAAGTTGCCGTAGTAGTGACTCGCCTGAAAAGCAATATCGCGCCGTTCATCGAGTCCTATGCCGCCAATGAGTACGCCCAACTGGTGGCCAACGAGATCAGCCTGCGTCCGTATCACGCCATCGTTGTCGAAGACTTCAGCATGGGCAGGATTCTCGGGCAGGCGGCGTTTGTCACGGGAAAGATCGATACCGGAAACGGGCAATATGCGGATATTGAGACGATCGAGGCCGACTACCAGCGTCTCCTCGCCGTGGCGTACTTCAAGGACTCCGCAGAAATTAAGTCGTCCGGTGGCGACACGATTGGCATCGTCTCGGTTTATCAGACCGACGCGGCCATGCAGCGCGAATTGCGCCAACTGTTGTTCGAAAGCCTGACCGTAACGGCAACGATCGCTCTCTTGCTGATCGGTTTGCTGGTTGTTTTTACTCATCGCCTACTCATTCACCCCATGCGGCAAATTGCCTTGACGATCAGGCAACGCGATGGTGATGGTATCCCGCTGTCAGCGGCACCGGATTTTGCCTACCGCGAAGTCGCGGCGCTGACGGACACCATCAATACCATGCTGGGGGTGATCCGCCAATCCCGCGATACATTAAAGCAGGAACGTCAACGACTGGAAAATGTCATTGACGGTACCAGCGCCGGCACCTGGGAATGGCATATCCCATCGGGCAAGCTGGTGATCAATGAACGCTGGGCCCGGATGCTCGGATACAGCGTCGAGGAGCTGTCGCCGGTGACTGTCGAGACGTGGAGCGGCAACGTTCATCCAGAAGACCTCAAGCTCACCATGGATCTACTGGATCGTCATTTCAAGGGCGAAAGCCCAGAGTTCAGAACCGAGATCCGCATGCGTCACAAGCTGGGGCACTGGGTCTGGATTCTGGGGTTGGGGCGTGTGATCGAGCGGGCAGCGGATGGACAGCCCGTGCAGATGTCAGGCACCCATATCGACATATCAGATCGTAAACAGCAAGAGTTTGAGCTCAGCGAACAACGCCGGCGCCTGGATTACATCCTCTCTGGAACAAACGTGGGGACCTGGGAGTGGAACGTACAGACCGGTGCCGTTGTATTCAATTCACGCTGGGCAGAAATGATTGGGTACAGCCTGGCAGAACTCGAGCCCATCTCAATCGATACTTGGATGAGATTTGTCCATCCGGATGATCTCAAGGTATCCGGGGAACTGCTTGAAAAGCACTTTGCCGGGGAACAGTCTTTCTATGAGTGCGAAGCCCGCATGCGCCACAAGAATGGCCACTGGGTCTGGGTGCTGGATCGCGGCAGGGTTGCATCGAGGACGGAGGACGGCAAGCCCCTGCTGATGTCGGGTACGCATCAGGACATCACAGAGCGCAAGGAAGCAGAACAAAGCCTTCGAGAGAGCGAACTTGTATTGCGAACCTCGATTGATGCTATCGGTGAAGCCTTTGTCATCTTCGACCCCGAAGATCGACTGATCTTTTGCAACGAGAAGTACCGTGAGGTTTATCCATCGGTAGCCGAAATTATCCGTCCGGGAACGACGTTCGAGAAAATCGTGCGTACTTGGGCTGAACGAGGTTATGCCGATCTGGGGGATAGCGATGTCAACAGCTGGGTGGCAGAACGATTGGCGAAACACAAGAGTGGCCAAGTTCTGATTCAGCATGCGGACAATGATCACTGGGTCAGGATCGTCGAACGCGTGACACCGAGTGGACACATCGTCGGGTTCCGTGTCGATATCACCGAATTGATGAAGGCGAAGACCGAAGCCGAAGCCGCCAACGTTGCCAAGAGCCGTTTCCTCGCCACCATGAGCCACGAGATCCGCACACCGATGAACGGCATTCTTGGCATGGCCCAACTGCTCCTACGTTCCTCTCTTCCCGAAAATGAACGTTACGAATGTGCCCGAACCATCCTCAATTCGGGTCAGACTTTACTGACACTGCTGAATGATATTCTCGATCTATCGAAGGTCGAAGCGGGCAAACTATCGCTGGAAATGAGTGTCGTTGACCCGCAGCAGATACTTCACGAAACACAGGCGCTGTTCATCGATAACGCCTTGGCAAAAGGCCTCGCCATGAACTCGGTTTGGGAGGGCCCATCCTATTCGCGTTACCGCGGCGATCCCCATCGCCTACGGCAAATGCTGGCCAATCTGGTCAATAACGCCGTCAAGTTCACTGCCGCAGGCCAGGTTAGGCTGATGGCGAAGGAAGTCGCCGATGAGAACCCTCTGCCTCTGCTGGAGTTCTCGGTCGCGGATACCGGCATCGGCATTAGTCCCGGCAAGCGAGCGTTGTTGTTCCAACCCTTTAGCCAAGTGGATAGCTCCACATCCCGTCAGTTTGGCGGATCAGGCCTGGGCTTGTCGATCGTGCGCAGCCTGGCCAAAGCAATGGGGGGGGGTGTTGGCGTCGACAGCGAACCAGGCATAGGCAGTCGATTCTGGTTCCGTATCCGGGCCGAGCGCATGACCGAGACGAGTGATAGCCGGCAGGTCGATCGCAGCGACATCGATAACGCAGAGGCAGAAGATTATCCTCAACTCAGTGGGCGCGTTTTGATCGTCGAAGACAACCCGACCAATCAAATGGTTCTCAAAGCGTTATTGCCAAAAATCGGCGTCCAGACCGTTCTCGCCGAAAATGGCCAGGAGGCGGTGGACTTGATGGTTGGTGAGGAGAATGCCGTCGATGCGATCCTCATGGATTTGCATATGCCCTTCATGGATGGCTTCGAAGCCACCCAACGCATTCGCGCGTGGGAGGCGGTCGGCGGGAAGCGCCGCATCCCCATCCTGGCCTTGACCGCCGATGCCTTCCCGGAGGATAGAGAACGCTGCCTGAGTCTGGGCATGGACGACTTCATCGCCAAGCCGATCATGATCGAGGATCTCCAGCACGCGCTCGGCCGCTTCCTGAGCACCGCTTCCTCGCCGATGGCATCGTTTCCATCAAATTGGAAGGCTACCCGACCGCTCGACAGGCAACGCTTTCTTGAGCTTGCCAATGCTTTGCTGCCGATGTTGGGACAAGGCAAGTTCGATGTCGTCGATCGATTTGCCGAACTCGAGGCCATGGCGACGGATACCCCGGAGGCCGCCGCCCTGATCAAGATCAGGCAGTTCCTCGACGCGTTCCGTTTCGACCAGGCCCTGTCAGCTTTGACCACACTTATCAACCAATTGGCTGTACAGGAACCCCTCCAATGACGCCTCAGCGCCCCAAAGTCTTGATCATTGACGATACGCCGGCAAATCTCCAGACCCTCGGGCGGGCGCTGGCCAGCGAGTACGATCTGCACATTGCCAACTCAGGTGCCATTGGCCTGAAACTGGCAAGTGAAGTCCATCCCGACATCATTCTCCTCGATGTGATGATGCCGGAGATGGATGGTTACGAGGTCTGTCAGCGTCTCAAGGCTGATGAGCATCTCGAATGCATCCCGGTGGTGTTCGTAACGGCATTATCCGACCTCGACGCCGAAGCGAAGGGCTTGCAGCTTGGCGCGGTGGATTACCTCTCCAAGCCGATCAACGTCAATATCGCCCGCCATCGCATCCACAACCTGATTCTGATGGAGCGTTTGCGCCGGGAAGTAGAAGCGCAGCGCGACCATCTGGAGGAAATGGTGCAGGCCCGGACCGAAGCCCTATCAATCGCCAAGGAGGCTGCCGAATCCGCCAGTCGCGCCAAGAGCACATTCCTAGCCAATATGAGCCACGAGTTGCGCACCCCGCTTAACGGCATCATGGGCATGATTGGGCTGGTGCTGCGCAAGATCGATGATCCCCAGATCAAGGATCGCCTGCTCAAGGCGGAATTGGCCTCGCAGAACCTGCTCGCCATCATCAACGATGTACTGGATATTTCCAAGATTGAAGCCGAGCGACTAACGCTGGAGCATGTGGACTTCCCGGTCGGGATGGTGCTGGAGAACGTGCGCAGCCTGATGACACCCAAGGCCCACGAGAAGCGCCTTAATCTTGCGATCACGATGTCTGACGAACTCGCCGCGCTGCATGTGCGTGGCGACCCGCTTCGCTTGGGACAGATTCTGCTGAACTTGGTCGGCAATGCCATCAAATTTACGGAAAGCGGTGTTATCGATGTGGGTGTCGGACGGCTGCCTGATCGGGATGGAAAGGTTCAACTGCGGTTTGTAGTAAGCGATTCCGGGATTGGCATCGCTCCTGAAGATCAGCGCAGAATCTTCAGCGCTTTTGAGCAGGCAGATGCTTCGATCACGCGCCGGCATGGTGGTACGGGTCTTGGTCTGGCCATCTGCAAGCGCCTCGTGCATCTGATGGGCGGCGAGATCGATGTTCAAAGTGTCGTGCAGCAGGGAAGCACCTTTACCTTCACCATCTTGATGGATTCCTGCTTGCCAGCGTGTTCGGCCGAGACCACGGAATGGGCAACCGACGCGGAAGGCCAGATCAAGGCGCGATTCGGTGGCCGTAAAGTTCTGCTGGCGGAAGACGAGCCGATCAACCAGGAGGTGACGCTGTTGCTATTGGAGGAGACCGGGCTTAAGGTAGTACTAGCGGCCGATGGCGTAGAGGCCGTCGAGCAGGTCCGGCACACGGATTTCGCTCTGGTGCTGATGGACATGCAGATGCCCAGAATGGGCGGGATCGAGGCAACCTTGGCGATTCGCAATATCCCCGGGCGAGAGTCCTTGCCAATCCTGGCCATGACGGCCAATGCCTTCGATGAGGATCGGCGGCAATGTATGGCGGCGGGCATGAACGATTTCATCTCCAAGCCGGTCAAGCCGGAAGTCATGTATGCGACCTTGCTGAAGTGGCTGAGTCAAATGATCGACAGGTAACCGTCCCATTGCTGACCGACAGAGATCGCAAGTTGATCGTCCGCTCAGGCCGAGCAGTTGCCCGTGGGCGGTTGTCTGGAGCGGCTGTTCGTTGCTGGAACCTGCCGTTGAACCACCGCAGCAACAAGGTACAGCGGGGCGCAAGCCGCAGATCAATCTCGAGCTGCGAGCGCCGTGACCTGCTTCTGCTCGCCCCATCCGTTGGGCCACGGCCTCCGCATCACCTGCTCCAGCAAAATGTCAGGGGCGCCCACCAGCCGTTCGATGACCTCCGGGGCCAACAGGGTCAGCCGCATGATCCGGCGCACCTGCGTTACGTCCATGCCCTCGGCCTTGGCGATGTCGGCCACTGACGCCACACGCTCCTCGTCCAGCAGTCGCTGCCAATGGTGCGCCAGTCCGAGAGCCCGCATCAGCGCGCTGTCCTGCGCCGCCGCCTGAGCCGCTCGTTCCTGCTTGGCCTCTGCCAAGAATTCCTGCGGCGCGTCCAATGGTGTGATGACCCGCTTTTTCAGCCCTCGTCTCACCAGTGTCCATGGGACAAAGGTTTCCAGTCGTACACCACCGGCGGGCGTAGGGAGTTCATGGGTGATGGGGCGGCCTGTCTGCTTGTCATAGTGCTTCTTGCTGGTCATTTCGCCTCCTACCGGAATTGTTCAAGCATCTGACGCTGCTCTGGCCAGAGCGCAGGGATGTCGTTACGCATTAGCCACAGCAGGGTGAGCCTTCGGGGCTGGCACCCCCTCATGAACTGTTCAACGATGTCGGGGGCCAACCGCGCCAGTCGCAGCAGCC
>JAEUOE010000009.1 GCA_016790885.1 Dechloromonas sp.
GCCGGCGTGCATGCGGTGATCGCGCCCAAGGACCGGGCGGTCGGCCTGACCGACGTGGCGGCCAAGACTGCCTGCGGTGCCGCCGAAACGGTGCCTTACGTCATGGTCACCAACTTGGCGCGCACCCTGCGCGAGCTGCAGGAACGCGATATCTGGGTGATCGGCACGGCCGGCGAGGCCGAGAGCGATCTCTATGCCGCCGAATGGCCCAAGGCAACCGCCTGGGTGCTGGGCGCCGAGGGGGAAGGCATGCGCCGCCTGACCCGGGAAAACTGCGATCAACTGGTCAAGATTCCCATGCACGGCACGGTCGAGAGCCTGAACGTCTCGGTGGCGGCAGGCGTTTGCCTGTTCGAGGCACGCCGCCGCCTGTCCTGAACCATGACGCACCGTCAGGCCGTCGGGCTGATGGTGCTGGTCACGCTGCTGTGGAGCATTGCTGGCGTCGTGACGCGGCACCTCGATAGCGCGCGCAGCTTCGAGGTCACCTTCTGGCGCAGTTTCTTTACCGCGCTGAGCCTGGCGGCCGGGCTGCTTGCCTGGCGCGGCCGTGGCTTGTGGACGAGCCTGCGTGACGGCGGGCGCTGGCTGTGGCTGTCCGGCCTCTGCTGGGCGGTGATGTTCACCGCCTTCATGCTCGCCCTGACGCTGACCAGCGTGGCCTATGTGCTGGTCACCATGGCGCTGGGCCCGGTCATTACCGCATTGTTTTCCCGTATTTTTCTGCGTTTCACCCTGCCGTGGTCGACCTGGCTGGCGATTGTCGTCGCCGGCTTGGGCGTGGCGGTGATGTTCGGCGGCGAGAGCGGCGATGCTTTCACGCTGGCCGGCGTGCTGGTCGCCTGTTGCGTACCGCTGGCCGGCGCGGCGAACTGGACGGTATTGCAGCGGGTGCGCCAGCAGCGGCAGGTCGACATGCTGCCGGCCGTGCTGATCGGTGCCATCGTCTCGGCACTGATCACCTTGCCGCTGGCCTGGCCGCTGCAGGCTTCGGGGCACGATCTTGGCCTGCTCGCCCTGCTCGGTGCTGTGCAACTGGCACTTCCCTGCCTGCTTGTCGTACGCCTGAGCCGCCACTTGCCGGCTGCCGAAATTTCCCTGCTTGCCTTGCTGGAGGTGGTTTTCGGGGTGGCCTGGGCGTGGTTGTGGGCCGCTGAGCAGTTGTCGCCCAATGTGCTGGTCGGCGGCGGGATGATCCTGCTGGCACTGGTGGCCAAAGAAACGGCCGGGCTGCGCAAAAGCTAGCTTTCAGTGCACCAGGCTGCGGTCGACATCGGCCTGGTTTTTCTCATCCACGTACAGCTTGCCGGCGCTCGGCCGGCTGCTGGCGAAGCAGGCCACTTCGACATTGGCCAGCGGCTTTCCTTTGTGCAGCACATCGACCGCGCAGCGGCCGAAGACGCTTTCGATGGTGGCCAGCAGGTTGCGCGCATAGGGTGTTTCCAGCTTGCCGTCGACAATCAGGTTGGCGAGCAGGATGCCATCCGGCTTGAGCACCTGGCGGGCGCCGAGCCAGAACTCGCGGGTGACCAGATGGGTGGGAATCGAGGTGTGCGAACTGTAGACATCGACCACCACGGCATCGAAGCGCCGTTCGGTGGTGGCGACGAAACGGCGGGCATCGTCGGCGATGAACTCGCCACGCGCAGCCTCCTTCAGGAAATGCTGTTCCGCGATATCGCGGATTTTCGGGTCGATATCGACATAGGTGTAGCGATTCAGCGGCTCGCGGTGCGACAAGGTGAAGCCGCCGGCGCCGAGGACCAGGATGTCGCGGTCGCGATAGCCCAGGTCGTCGAGCAGCACCTGGCGCAGGTGGCGGATGTAGCGCGTGTAGTGGGGCGGCTCGCTGTCGTCGATCAGCGAGGCGAGCGACTTGTTAACCATGAAGGCGCGGCTGTCCGGCAGGCCTTCGCGCGCGACCGGCGTGATCAGGTAGTCGGCGTAGGCCGTGTCGGCGGTGACCGCATGGTGGGCGTTGAAGCCGGCGGCCAGGGCCATGCAACCCAGCGCCAGAGCACTGGTCGCCCATTGCCGGCGCCCGGCGAGGAGCAGGGCGCCCAGGCTGAGGATGGCAGCGCAGGCGAATACGGCGGCGGAAACGCCCAGCCACTGCATGACGATCAGCGACAGCGTCAGCGAGCCGAGGAAGGAGCCGAGGGTCGACCAGTAGAGCGCCATGCCGCTGGCTTCACCCGTGCGCTCGGCCTGCATCAGGTTGGTCAGGATGGGCACCGTCTGGCCGAGCAGCCAGGCCAGCGGGCAGAGCACGCCACCGATGAAGACCAGGTAGGCGACCAGTGTCGGCTGCAGGTGGGCAAACAGCCAGTCCACCGTGATGCCCGCCAGGCCGATGCCGGCCAGCGCGGCGGAAATCAGGAAGTTGCGGGCGACAACCTTGGTGTAGTCGGCGGCCACCTTGGCGCCCGAGGCATAGCCGAGAGCCAGGGCGAGCAGGAAGAGGCCGATGGTCGGTGCGGTAATGACGATGGAGCTGCCGACATGCGGCACCAGGCGGCGCAGGGCGATGACCTCGGCCCCGAGCGAGCAGAAGCCTTCGATGAAGACGATGGCGTAGAGGAGGGCGCGAGACATCCGCGCATTATCGTTCAGCGCGGGCCGGCTTGTCTTTGGCGAGCATGCCGCCGGCCCCTTCCCGCGCCGGCGGGAAGAGCGTTTGACTGAACCGTGTCAGGACGCCGGGTGGAGGTTGTCGCGCAGCGCCGGTTGGGCTTCGATGATGGCGTCCAGAGTTTGCAGGGCGGCGGCGAAATCATAATCGCCGATTTCCAGACTCAGGCGACTGGCCGAGCGGCCGGCCAGGGATTTCAGCGGTGCCTCGATACCGGCGAAGGTGTCGGTCGCGTTCAGGTCGTCCTCGGCCAGCAGTCGGCGCAAGACGGCCAGATCGCCGGCCAGGCGGAGGATGTCGACATCCGCGCCAACGCTGGCCGCTGCCTCGGCCGGGGGCAGGGTGTTGCGTATCTGGTCGAGGATGCCGCTTAGTTTGATGGCGAGTTGATCGATCTCCGGCGCCAGTTCGCTGACCGGCGCTTCCGCCACAATGGCTTTTTCGACACGGGCGGCGAGCTGGGCAAAGTCGTTGAAACCGAGCGTTGCCGAGGCGCCCTTCAGCGAATGGACGAGCAGGCGGGCATTGCGGTAATCGCCACTGTGCAGGCTGTGGTGGATTTTCTCGATATGCCCCTGGTGCGTGTCGACGAACATGCGGAGCAGCTTGACCAGGCGCTGGCGGTCGCCGGCGACCAGGCGCAGGCCGGAGGCCAGGTCGAGTCCGCTGATCCCGGCGAGGATGTCTGCGCCGGGGGGCGGGCTGAGCGCAATCGCCTGGCCATCAGCCTGGCAGGGGGCGGTGCCGAGCAGGCGGTGCAGCACCGCGTAGAGGACATCGGGATTCACCGGCTTGGCGACGTGTTCGTCCATGCCGGCGGCCAGGGCCATCTGGCGGTCTTCGTCGAAGGCGTTGGCGGTCATCGCAACGATGGGCGTCTGCGCGTAGTTCGCCATCTGGCGCAGGTGGCGGGCCGCGGTCAGGCCATCCATATTGGGCATCTGCACATCGAGCAGCACCAGGTCGTACTGCCTGGCGGCGGCGCGTTCGAGGGCGATCAGGCCGTCTTCGGCCACATCGACCTGCATGCCGACTTCTTCGAGCAGGCTGACCGCCACCTCCTGGTTGAGCGGGTTGTCTTCGGCGAGCAGCACGCGGAAGCCGGCCAGCTGTTCGCTGGCCGCATCGCCGGGTGCGGCCGGAGCGGCAATGGCGGGCGCCTGGCGCTCCCGCATGTCCTGCTCCTGCTCCAGTGCAACGAGCAGGCTGGAGGCTGTCAGCGGCTTGGCGATGAAGCCGGCGATGCCCACCTGGTGCAGGTCTTCGCGGGGTGCATCGAGCGTGCCGCTGACCAGCAGGAGGGTTGGGCGATGGCGCAGGGGGCGGCTGAGCAGTTCGTCCGCTACCTGCAGGCCGGTCATCTCCGGCATTTGCCAGTCGAGCAGGACGATGCGATACGGCAAACCGGCAGCATCCGCCGCGGCGATGGCGGCAATCGCCGCATGGCCACCCGGCGCGGTTTCCGGCTGGGTGCCGAGTTCCTGCAGGGTGGCGGCCATGGCCAGGCGGGCATCCTCGATGTCGTCCACGATCAGCACGCGGCAACCGGCCGGCAGCACGGCAGCCTTCTGCCGCTGGCGGTGGCCTTCCACCTTGCTCAGGGGCACTTCCAGCCAGAAGGTGCTGCCGACGCCCGGCGTGCTCTCGACGCCGACATGGCCGCCCATCAGTTCTGCCAGGCGGCGGGAAATGGCCAGCCCCAGCCCGGTGCCGCCGAAGCGGCGGGTGGTGGAGATGTCGGCCTGCTCGAAAGCCTGGAACAGGCGGGCCGTTTCATCGCTGTTCATGCCGATGCCGGTATCGTGCACGGCAAAGCGGACGATGACCTGCTCGTCGTTTTCGGCATGCAGGCTGCCGCGCAGGATGACGCTGCCCTGTTCGGTGAATTTGACGGCATTGCTCAGGAAATTGAGCAGGATCTGGCCGATGCGCATGCCGTCGCCGTTGAGCATGGGCGGCAGCGACGAAATGTCGGAAACCACCTCCAGCCCCTTGACCTGTGCCCTTTCGGCAATCAGCGCACAGACGTTGCCGACCATGCGGTCGACATCGAAATTGGTCTGGTCAAGCTGCATCTTGCCGGCCTCGATCTTCGAGAAATCGAGAATGTCATTGATGATGCCGAGCAGGTGCTGGGCCGCCCCGGTCACCTTGTCGAGCTGCTCCATTTGCGACTTGTCGGCGGCGTTGCGGCGCAGGATGTGGGTGAGGCCGATGATGGCATTCATCGGTGTGCGGATTTCGTGGCTCATGTTGGCCAGGAAGGAGCTCTTGGCCCGGTTGGCGGCCTGTGCCGAATCGCGTGCTTCGGCCACTTCCCGGGTGCGGGCGGCGACCAGTTCCTCCAGGTGGTCGCGGTAGCGTGCCAGTTCCTCGTTGGCCGCCTTGCGCTCGGTAATGTCGAAATTGACGCCGAGCACCCGTACGGCCCGGCCCTCGTGCGTCACGACGCGGCCGCGCGAGGTCAGCCAGCGCATCTCGCCATCGGGGCGGACGATGCGGTACTCGATTTCAAAGGCGTCGCTGGCCGACATGTGGTGCAGTACCTTCTGCTCGACCTCCGCGACATCGTCCGGATGAATGCAGGCCAGCCAGGCTTCCTGCGTCCCATCGAAGCTGTTCGGGGGCAGGCCATAGAGCTTTTCCGCTTCGGTCGACCACCAGGTCTTGCCGGTGTCGAAGTCCACGCCCCAGAAGCCGACACCGGCTGCCGACTGGGCGATCTCCAGGCGCTCCTGGCTGGCGGCCAGGCTTTCCTCGACCAGCTTGCGCTCGGTGATGTCGGTCCACACTGCCGACAGGCGCCAGGTGTCGCCCACCTGAATCGGCTTGATCGAAATCCAGAAATGCCGCCTGTCGCCGTTCTTGCAACGCAACTGGCGCTCGTAGCTGCTGCCGCCCATGGCGACCAGCTCGTCGATGCGGGCCTTGGTCGCGGTGCGATCGGCGTTGACCTGCAGGTCGTGGATGCTCAGGCGGGCGAACTCGTTGCGCGTATAGCCGAGGTGGTCGCAGGCAGCATCGTTGAATTCGATGACTTTCAGGGTATCGATGTCGATGAGCAGGATGCCGCTATCGGCCTGGCTGACGATGCTGGAGAAGACTTCCTCGCGCTGGCGCAGGGCTTCGGTCGCCGCCTTCAGCGAGGTGATGTCCTGCACCATGCCGATGGCGCGGCAGGGCGTGCCGTCGTCGTTCCATTCGATTTCGGCGCGCTGGGTCAGCCATTTCAGCGTGCCGCCAATCAGGGCCCGATGTTCGACGTGGAAAACACCGGTCTGCCGGGCGCTGTGCCAGGCCCGCCAGACCTGGCGACGGTCGCTGGCGGCAACGAACTGGAAGAACTGGCGTGGCGTGAAGGTGGTGCCGAGCGGAATGTCGAGCAGGCGGTAAGCCTCCTCGGAGCCGATCAGGGTGTTGAAGCGGAAATCGTAGATCCAGCTGCCGATCTTGGCGACGTTCTGCGTCCGCTTCAGTGCTGCCTGGCTATCCAGCAATTCACTGTGCGCCATGTATTGCGCGGTGATGTCGCGGCCGACGCCGAGAATGCCGATCAGGCTGCCATCGGTGCCGCGAATGGCTACCTTGAGCACCTCGATCAGTTCACGGTGACCGTCGGCGAAGGTGCGCCATTCCTGCTCGGAGATGACTTCCTGGCGTTCGATGGCAAGTTGGTCGCGGGCTACAAAACGTTCTGCCTGATCGGCCGGAAAGAGGTCGTGATCGGTCTTGCCGACCAGTTCGGCCTGCGGCATGCCGACAAAGGATTCGAAGCGCGGGTTGCAGCGCATATAGCAGCCGTTCGCGGTCTTGAACCACACCATGTCGGGCATGCTGCGCAGGAGCTGCATCAATTGCTCCTGCTCGTTTTGCAGCAAGGTTTCGGCAAAATCCCTCGCCTTTTGCGCTTCGGCGAATTGCAGGGCGGCATGCGCGGTGTCCCGCAACAGGAAGTCCTTGGTGGCCTTCAGGTGAATCCTGTGCTCGTCGCGCAGCCCTTCGTTGCGGCCAAGCGCTTCGAGGGCGGAAGAGATGTAGGCCAGGTTGCGGGTGGTCAGAAAGACGATGATCGCCCAGATGAGCACGGTCGCCAGGTAGGCCTGCAGCGTGGAGCGGATCAGCTTGCGCTGCTCCTCCTGCAGGTGAGCCTCCCCGGCCTCGATGCGCTGCAGCGTGTAATCGGAGAGCTTTTCGTTGATGTCCAGAATATGCCCGGCGAAATGCGCATGCATGGCCTGGGCATCCCCGATGTAGCGGCTGGCGACCGGCGGGTCGATGGCGACGATGTCGGTGGCTGATACGGCCAGCTGCCAGTAACCCTGGAAATCACGAACGGCGTCATCGATCGCTGCCGCGAGGTCAGGGTGCGGGTTTTCCGCCTGCATCCGCTTCAGGTCGGCATCCATCTCGGCCATGGCGTCGACCACCGCCGTATGGACCTGATATGCCTCGCCTTCGTCGATCTTTCCATCCCTGGCCTGGCGCAGCACATCGACCAGCTTCTGCTGCGTCTTGAGCATGGTGTTGCTCAGGCGGTTGGCCAGGTTTTCAACGCGCAGATCGGCTTTCTGTGCCGCCGTTCTCGCTTCCAGGTAGCTGTCGTGCAGGGAAAAGGCCCGCCAGCCCAGAAAGGCGGCAATACCGATACCGACCACCAGCGGCAGGAAAAAGACCAGAAAGCTCTGGATGCGGTTTTTCACGTCAGCGGCCCAGCAGTTCGTCCCACAGGGTCGGTGGAATACTGGCTACATAGGCGTAGCCATCCGGGCCGTTTTGCGAAAAAACGACCACGGTGCCTTCCGGCTTGACGAAAAAGCCGATCAGGTCGGCCAGGTTGGGGGCGTGCGCCAGCAGCAGGCGGTTGCTGCCCGCCGGCAGCGGGGCGGCCAGCAGTTTTTTCAGCGCTTCGAGGCGCGGCTGCTTTTGTTCACGCGTCATGTTGGCCGAATACATCAGGGCTTCGCTGGTTGCGAACTTGTCGCCGATGGCCAGCCTGGCCGATTCGAGCGTCCGGCACATCGGGCTGACCAGGATTTCGCCGAGCGGAATCTTCGCCTTGCGCAAGGATTTGCCGACATCGCGCATCAGGCTGCGCCCCTGGTCGTTGAGCAGGCGCTGGGTGTTGCAGTCGGCCAGGTCGACATTGGGAAACTGGTCGGCGCGCGAATTGTCGGTATAGCCGTGGCGGAGATAAAGCACGTAGCCACCCTTTTGCAGCCTGGCGAGCAGCTCCTGGTCGGCCATGACTTCACGGAACGCAGGCTTGGCCGGGGCTGTGGTCTGGGCAGCCAGCGGCAGCTGCCAGAAGACGAGCAGGGCGGCGAGCAGGAGAGGGGGCAGGTGCAGTCGTTTCATGTCAGGTATTCACTTCAGGACGGGGTCGGCATGGCTGTCGGCTATGGCGGCGAAGGCGTCGATATTGGCCAGGAAGACATCGACAATGGCCGGGTCGAAATGCTGCCCGCGCCCCTGGTGGATGATGTCGATGCATGCCGCGATGGGAAAGGCTTCCTTGTAGTGGCGCTTGCAGACCAGGGCGTCGAAGACGTCGGCCAAGGCCATCAGGCGCGCCGAAAGCGGAATGGCGTTGCCGGCGAGGCCGTTTGGATAGCCCGAGCCATCCCATTTTTCGTGGTGGCCGCCGGCGATTTCACGGGCAATTTCGAGAAAACTCAGGGCGTAGCGATTGTCCTGCTCGTGCTCGTTATCGGGGTGGCTGCTCAGCACGCGCTCGATGGCCTCGGTCAGCGCATCGGCTCCGATTTGGGCATGGGTTTTCATGACCACAAACTCTTCCAGCGTCAGCCGCCCCGGCTTGAGCAGGATGGCATCCGGAATGCCGACCTTGCCGATGTCGTGCAGCGGCGCTGCCTTGGCGATCAGTTCCTGGGTCAGCGGGTCGAGCTGGACAGCGAACTCCGGCTGGGTGCTCAGGCCGCGCATCAGCACTTCGATGTAGCTGCGCGTGCGGATGAGGTGATTGCCCGTTTCGTTGTCGCGCTTCTCGGCCAGCGTAGCCAGCGCCTGCATGGTGACTTCCTTGATCAGTTCCAGTTCGCGGGTACGCTGCCGGACCTGCGATTCGAGCCGGGCATTCTGGTTGGCCAGTTGCTGCCGGGCCTGGGTGAGGGCGAGGTGGGTGCGCACGCGGGCGCTGAGAATGGCCGGGCGGATCGGCTTGGTAATGTAATCGACGGCACCGAGGTGCAGGCCGGCCTCCTCATCTTCGTCGGCTGACATGGCGGTGACGAAAATGACCGGAATATCGCGGGTTTCCGGTATCTGACGCAGGTGGCGCAGGGTTTCGTAACCATCCATGCCGGGCATCATGATATCGAGCAGGATCAGGTCGGGAATCGGCTGGGTGACCGCCACCTGCAGGGCGCGCTCGCCCGAGTTGGCAACACGGACATGGTATTCGCCCTTCAGCAGGCCACCGATCACCGTCAGGTTGTCCCGGTTGTCATCGACGATGAGAATGGTGCTCGACATGGCAGGGAGCTGGCTTGTTAATATTGGAATTAATAGTACATTTTTTAGTGATCGAGTAACAGCCTGGCCGCAGCTTTTTATTTTATCGGCCGGACTCGGCGGTTACCAACCGACGCTTGCAGCCCCGCGCTTTCCCGTCGATGACGGTGGGTGGCGGCAGAAAATAGGCGGCGGCAAGGTAGAGCCGAAATGGCGGTTTCGATAGACTCGGCGGCATCCTCATTTCACGTGCAGCGCCATGGCTACCGAAATCGAACTGAAGCTCTACTGCGCTCCCGACGACATTGGCCGCGTCGGGATACATCCCCTGATCGCCGCGGGTGTCGAAACCGGCCCTGCCAAGCGCCTGGAAAATACCTATTACGACACGCCGGACCTGGCGTTGCACCAGGCGCGAATCGCGCTGCGGGTGCGCAAGACCCCGACGGAATTGCTGCAAACGGTCAAATGTGCCGCCAAGTCGGTGGCCGGGCTGTCCACCCGCCCGGAGTGGGAAACCCCCTACGCCGGGGCTTTCGACTTCAGCGCCGTCGATGCCCGCAAGGTGCGGGCCTTTCTCGATGAGCGGCAGGCGAGCCTGGTGCCTGTATTCACCACCTCGTTCGAGCGGCGAACCTGGCGTATCGACATTTCCCGGAAAATCGCCCTCTGGGTCATGGTCGATACCGGCTACGTGTCGTCGGGTGATCGTGTTTTCCCGATTTCGGAAGTGGAGCTCGAACTGGTGCAGGGCAATCCGGAAGACCTGCTCGATTTCGCAAGTGCCCTGGCCACCCATCTGCCTCTGGTGCCGCACGATGTCAGCAAGGCCGAGCGCGGCTATCAATTGTTCCTGCAGCAGGCGAGCTGTCCGCAAAAGGCATTGCCCAGCCCGCTGAACGTCAAGCACAGCGCGGCCGAGGCATTCCGTATCCTGGCCAGCCAGGGGATGCAGACCTGGCAAGCCAACCTGATGGGCACCCTGACCGCGCAGGATGAGGAGTTCGTGCATCAGTTCCGGGTTTCGTTGCGCCGCCTGAACAGTCTGCTCAAGGTCTTCAAGCCCGCCTTGCCCGGCCGCTTTCAGGGGCGGTGGACGAAGCGGGTCAAGGCGCTGTCGCAGATCACCGGCGACGTGCGCGACCTGGATGTGATGCGCGCCGGCATTCTGGAGCCCATGCTGCAGAGCGCCGACCTGTCCGTTCGCCAGCCTGCCGAAGCGGCCGTCGCCGCCCTTGACCAGGCCCGGCATGAGGCGGGTGAACAGGTGCAGCAGCTACGCTACGGCGGCCCTGTTCTGCTCTTCGCCCGTGACCTGCACGATCTGGATACCGACGACTTCCCGAAAAACCTGCCCAGGTTCGCCGAAAAGCAGCTGGCGGGCCTGCACCGCAGGGCCGTGAAACGCTTGGCCGGAACGCTCAAGGCGCCGACGCCGGAGAGCGCCCATCGCTTCCGGATCGCCTTGAAGCACCTGCGCTACTCGTGCGAGTTTTTTGCCCCCCTGTTCGATAACGCCGAGATGATGGAGTACGCCAAGGCGGTCGCCGGCTTGCAGGATGCGTTTGGCTTCATCAACGACTTCCATGTCGCGCTTTCCCGATTGCAAGGCTGGGTGAAGCAGGATGCCATCACCCGGGAAACCCGCGAAGCCATTGCCGCCTGGCACACGCCGCATGCCCAAACGGTGCTGGCCGATGCCCTGCATCTGGCCGAAGCGGTGATGAGCCGCTGTCAGCCGTGGTGCACCGAATGCGAGCGGCGGGGCCTCACCGGGATTCGGCGCCGCATCCAGCACGATATCAAGTTGCAGCTCGACTAGCGGGCGGGCGTTACACCCGCCGCGCTATCCAACTACTTTTTCGGGCGCCCGGTCTTGATGCGTTCAACCAGGCCGATTGCCGCGACGAGCGCGGCATCGTCAAGCTTGGCCAGCGTTGCCAGCGCGGCACGCAGTACTTCGCTCTTCTTTACATCGATCCCGGCGGCGAGTGCGCGCTGCTTGAGTGTGGCGAACAGCACGTAGTCGGTTTCCGGAATCGAGAAGCTGTCGCGAATCAGCTTTATCTTCTTGGGCGTCTGTTTCTTCACCTTGGCGAGTTTTTCCGCTTTCGGGGCTTCAGCAGGCTTTTCAGGAGCGGCCGCAGGAGCTTTCCTGGCTGGCTTGGCCGCTACCTTGGCTGCCGGGGCAGCTTTTTCGGCAACTGCTTTCGGAGCCGGCTTTGCCGCCACCGCCTTCTTGGCTGTGCCGGGCTTGATGCTGGCCTTTTCTACTGCTGCGGCAGTGGCGACTGGTTTGGCCGGGGCTGCGGGTGTTGCGGTGGCCGGGTTTTTGGCCTCATCCGCGGCAGGTTTGACGGCTGCTTCCTTGCTCATTCTGCGCTCCTCTCACAATGTGGAAAAATCATCATTCCAGCCGCTCAGTGGCCGGCCGCTTGCCGAAGCAAGCCCTGCTTGATGGCCACCGCTGTCGGCATGTTGAATCGGGACGGGAGTTGCTTGGCGGTGAACCAGCGGAAGTCGCTGTGCTCCCGATTGAGGCGTGGCGAAAACTCCCTTTCGGCCTTGATCACGTAGTAATGCATGTCCCGTTCGGCCTGGCCGGAGCGTAGCCGCCGGCTGACCGTGCGCAGCTTGGCCAGGTGCTGCGGTTTGATGCTCAGGCCGGCTTCTTCGCCCAGTTCCCGGACCAGCGCCTGGCGGGGACGTTCGCCGTTGTCGATCCGGCCGCCGAACAGGTTCCAGGCCCCGGCCTTGTTTACTTTGGCCGAGCGTTTGCCCATCAGGAATTTGCCGGTGGTGGCGCAGTAGATGACAGCCCAGGCACCGGGTTGGTTGTATCCCTTGTCCATGTCGGAAGTTGGCGGTAGCGGTTGAAGAATTCCGAATAATGTAAACGATTTATATCGTTTTATTATTTCCGTTTAATGACAGTGCCTTGGCAATCGGTGCCTGGTGGTGAAACCTGCCGATATGCAGGGCTGGCGCCCGGGGGTTGCTTAGCGGGCGCCGAATTTTTGCCGGATGTTGCTGGTGTATAGCAGCAGCCCCAGCCAGATCAGGCCGAAGCTGACCAGGCGGGCGGTCTGCATCGGTTCGTCGAAGAGATAGACGGCGGTCAGGAACTGCAGGGTCGGGTTGATGTACATCAGCATGCCGATCATCGCCAGGTCGAGACGCTGCGTGGCGGCGGCGAAGGCCATCAGGGGCAGGGCGGTGATGATGCCGGCGCCGATAAGCAGGGCAGTAGTGGTGTTGCCGGCCAGGGTGAACACGGCATGCCCGTCCTGCGCTTGCCACAGCGCATAGATCAGGCAGATCGGCAGCATGGCCAGGGTTTCCAGCCACAGCCCGGAAAGGGCGTCGACCGGCACCTGTTTGCGCAGCAGGCCGTAGGTGCCGAAAGTGGCGGCCAGGAACAGCGAGATCCACGGCAGGGTACCTAGGGTGAACAGCTCATTGCCGACGGCGGCGACGGCCAGGGCGATGGCCAGCCATTCCTTGCGGTTCAACCGCTCCTTGAGCACCAGCAGGCCGAGCAACACATTGACCAGCGGCGTCAGGAAATAACCGAGGCTGGCGGCAACCACCTGTTGATGATCGACGGCCCACAGAAAACCCAGCCAGTTGCCGCCCAGGAGCAGCGCCGCCGCGGCCAGGCGGGCGAGGTGGCCGGGGTTGCGGAAAACGACCAGCACGTTGGCCCAGCGCTGGCGCAGGGTGAGCAACAGGGCGACGAAGACGAAGGCCCACAATGTGCGGTTGGACAGGATGTCCATCGGCGTGATGTGGCCGAGTTGCCGGAAATAGAGCGGGAAAAAGCCCCAGATCAGATAGGCGATCAGGCCATAGCCGATTCCGGCCAGCGGGATTTTGGTGCTCATCGGCAGGCCAGGATCAGTCGCGCAGGATGTGCAGGGCCGGCGAGCGGTAGTCGCGGCGGAACAGCACGACCAGCACGACGATGGAGAGCAGGCCGAGCAGCACCGGGTTGAGCAGCCAGCCCGAGGCGGCCAGGCCGAAGTAGTAGGCGCGGATGCCGCGGTTGAAGTCGTCGCCGGCCAGGTTGTTGGCCCCGGCCACCCGCTGCGCGTAAACATCGATGCCCGGTTCGCCGGCCTTGCCGAAGGGCGCGGCGCCGACAAGGATGGAGAGCAGGTTGAACTGGCGTAGCGACCAGGTGAATTTGAAATAGGCGAAGACGAAGCTGGCCAGCACCAGCATCAGCTTGATTTCGAGCAGTTCGCGGTTGCCGGTGTTGCCGAAGGGCAGATCGGCGGTGAAGCTGATGAGCTTGTCGGAAGCGCCGAGCGCGGCGACCAGGCCGGCGATGATGTAGATGGTGGTGTTGGCGTAGAAGGAGACGCTGGTCACCAGGTTGCCGATCAGGGTCGAATCGGTTACCCGCACGTCGCGTTCGAGCATGCGGTAGGCCCATTCCAGCCGGTAGAGCTGGCTGGTGCGGATCAGGCCGCTGGCGCCCCAATTGCTGTGCTCGGAATACCAGGCGTAGCCGCCCCAGCAGGCAAAGAAGGCGAGCAGGGCCAGCCAGTCGGTGGGGGCGAGATGGGGGAGTGCATGCATGGGCGCAGTTTGCCACAGGGCGGAGCCTGGCGATATTGGGGAAAGCCGCGTGGCAAGGGGCTGGGTGATGTCGTCGCGAAACGCAATCGGGTATCCTGCCAGCCTTTGAAAATTGTGGAGCAAGACATGGGACAAGCCAAGCAACGCGGATCGCTGGAACAACGGGTCGCCCAGGCGCAGGCCAAGATCGAGGCGACGCGCCCGGAAAAGCTGGTGTGCAACCATTGCAGCGCCGACGTGACGCAGATCAACCCGGTCAGCACGCGCGGCCTGCGCGGCCTGGAAGCCATCTGGGTCGGCCAGTGCGAATGCGGCCACACCACGTTTGCCGCTTCCGGCGACCCGAAGGCAGTGGAAGCCTTCTTCTTCGCGCT
>JAEUOE010000117.1 GCA_016790885.1 Dechloromonas sp.
ATCAGCGTCAGCGCGAACTACCCGCAGATGATCGGCTACGACGGCGAAGACTTCCAGACCGACCTCGCCAACTGGCTGGCCCAGGTTCACCCCGACGATATCGATGCGCTCAAGGAGCAGTTCGCACACTGCCTGGAGGATGGCGGGCCGCGCACCATGGAATACCGGCGGCGGAGCAAGAGTGGCGAATGGATATGGATGGAGGCAGTCGGCGAAGTCGTCAAACGGGACTCGGCGCATCGCCCCTTGCGCATGATCGGCATTCATACCGACATTACCGAACGCAAGAAATCGCTGACCGAACAGAAGCGCCTCAACCGGGCGCTGCGCCTGGTCAGTGAATGCAATCTCGCCCTGGTTCGCAACGACGATGAAATCCAGCTGCTCAACGACATCTGCCAACTGATCGTCAGTACCGGCGGCTACCTGATGGCCTGGGTAGGCTACGCTGAAGACGACCCGGCGAAGACCGTCCGCCCGGTTGCCCAGGCCGGCTATGGCGACGACTACCTGGAGAAGGCCACCATCTCCTGGGACGGGAGCAGCGAATTCGGCCAGGGGCCGACCGGCAAGGCCATCCGCTCGCGGCGGCCGGAAATCAACCAGAACGTGATGACCAACATGCAACTGGAACCCTGGCGCGTAGCGGCCATCGAACGCGGCTACCAGGCCTCGATCGCCCTACCCCTGCAACACGGCGAAACGGTGCTTGGCGCCCTGTGCGTCTATGCCCCGGAGCCCAACGCCTTTGGCGCCGACGAAGTCCAGTTGCTGGAAGAACTTGCCGCCAATGTCGGCTTCGGCATCATCGGGCTGCGCACCCGCGTCCGGCGCGAGCAGGCGGAGGCCGCCAACAAGGCCAAGAGTTCGTTCATCGCCAACATGTCGCATGAAATACGCACGCCGCTCAATGCAATCAGTGGCATGGTCCACCTGCTGCGCCGTTCCGGGGTCAACAGCGAGCAGGAAGAACGCCTCGACAAGATCGACGCCGCCAGCCAACACCTGCTGGAAACCATCAATACCGTCCTCGACCTGTCGAAAATCGATGCCGGCAAACTTGAACTGGAAGACAGCACCCTCGATGTAGACAGCCTTCTCGCCAGCGCGGCGGCCATGGTTCAGGACAAGGCCACGGCCCGGCAGGTCGCCCTCATCGTCCACCGCCTGCCCGAGGCGCTCACCCTGCGCGGCGACCGGACCCGGCTGCAACAGGCGGTGCTCAACTACCTGTCCAATGCCGTCAAATTTACCGACGCCGGCCAGATCGAAGTCGGCTGCCAGGTGCTCGAACGCACGGCCAGCGATGTCCTGTTGCGCATCACGGTCAAGGATACCGGCATCGGCATCGCGCCGGACGTCATGCCTCGCCTGTTCTCCGCCTTCGAGCAGGCCGACAACTCGACCACCCGCAAATATGGCGGCACCGGCCTCGGGCTGGCCATCACCCGCAAGATCGCCGAGTTGATGCACGGCAATGCCGGGGCCGAGAGCGTACTCGGCCAGGGCAGCACCTTCTGGTTCACCGCCCGCCTGAAACTGGCCGCCCCCAGCGGCTCAGCCGGCGAGGCCACGCTGCCCGACGATGCGGAATCGCGGCTGAAGCAGATCTATGGCGGCCGCCGGGTCTTGCTGGTCGAAGACGAGCCGGTCAACCAGGAAATCGCCTGCATGCTGCTGGAAGATGTCGACCTGCTGGTGGATGTGGCCAATGACGGCGTCGAGGCCGTCGAACGGGCCAGCCAGGCGCGCTACGACCTGATCCTCATGGACATGCAGATGCCCAGGCTGGACGGCCTGCAGGCCACCCGCCTGATTCGCCATCTGCCCGACTACGAACGCACGCCCATCGTCGCCATGACAGCCAACGCCTTTGCCGAAGACAAGGAACGCTGCCTGGCCGCCGGCATGAGCGACTTCATTGCCAAGCCAGTCAATCCCGAGGTGCTGTTCGCGACCCTGTTCAACAACCTGGAACAGTCCGCCGCGGCGCAAGGCTAGCCCGAGCCGGCGTCACGCCGCGCTCATCCCGCCCTGCGCGAACCATGCTTCGAGAAATTCGACGCAGACCTTGACCTTGGCCGATACCGACAGCCGGGAAGGGTAAACCGCCCACACATCGGCCGGCTGGAAATACTGCGGCAGCAGCGGCGCCAGCAGGCCGGCCGCGATGTCGCGGCTGACGTCCCAGGTCGAGCGCAGGATGATGCCGTGGCCGTCGATGGCCCACTGGCGGACGATTTCGCCGTTGTTGGCGGAGAGCGGTCCACTCACCTTGATGGCAGCCACGCCCGCCGGCCCGTGCAGTTCCCAGCGGCCGAAATCCTGGTCGCGTTCGCGGATCGGGATGCAGCGGTGGTTTTGCAGGTCGGCCAGGGTTTGCGGCGTACCGTATTGGGCCAGATAGGCCGGCGCGGCGCACAGCACCCGCCGGTTGCGGGCGATACGCCGCTTGATGACATTGCCCTCATGCACGTGGCCGAGACGGATGTCGAGCTGGAAGCCCTCCTCCACCAGATCGACCGGGCGATCGAACAACTCGACCTGGATTTCCAGCTGCGGAAACTGCCGCGCCAGCTCCGAGAGGGCCGGGGCCAGGCGGCTGCGGCCGAAACCGGTACTGCTGCAGATGCGCAGCAGGCCGCTCGGCGCGGCCTTTTCGCGGGAAATGGCCTCGCCCATCAGGTCGATATCTTCGCGGATGCGCTGCGCCCATTGATGGACGATTTCGCCCTGGGCCGTCAGCGACACGTTGCGCGTCGTGCGATGGAAAAGTTTTTCCTGCACGGCTGCTTCGAGCAAGGCCATGCGCTTGCTGACCACGGCCTTGGAAATACCCAGTTCGCGGGCGGTTTCGGCAAAGCTGCGGTTACGGGCCACGACACAGAACAGGCGGAGGTCTTCGAGCTGGGGCTTTATGTTCACGATTCGTGTTCACGAAATTCACATCAGGCCGGATTGTAATTAATTTGGTGGCCACTAAGCTGGCGCTTTTCGTCAGACATAAGGCCCGCACCATGAAACACAGAGTCGCAGTCATCGCCGGCGACGGCATCGGCCAGGAAGTGATGCCCGAAGGCCTGCGCGTCCTCGACGCCGCCTGCCGCCAGTTCGGCCTCGACCTCGAATTCGTCAGCTTCGACTGGGCGCATTGCGACTACTACCTGCAGCACGGCCAGATGATGCCGGACGACTGGTTCGCCCAACTGAAGGACTTCGACGCCATCTACTTCGGCGCCGTCGGCTGGCCGGCCACCGTGCCCGACCACATTTCGCTGTGGGGCTCGCTGCTCAAGTTCCGCCGCGAGTTCGACCAGTACGCCAACGTGCGCCCGGTGCGCCTGATGCCGGGCATTCCCTGCCCGCTGGCCGGCAAGCAGGTCGGCGACATCGATTTCTACGTCATCCGCGAGAACACCGAGGGTGAGTATTCGGCCGTCGGCGGCCGCATGTTCGAAGGGACCGAGCGCGAGACGGTGATCCAGGAATCGATCTTCACCCGCCAGGGGACCGACCGCATTTTGAAATTCGCCTTCGACCTGGCGCAGCGCCGCCCGAAGAAGCACCTCACCTCGGCCACCAAGTCGAACGGCATCGCGATCAGCATGCCGTACTGGGATGAGCGGGTGGAAGCAATGGCCGGGCATTACCCCGAGGTGCGCTGGGACAAGTACCACATCGACATCCTGACCGCCCGCTTCGTGCTCAGCCCGGAGCGCTTCGACGTGGTCGTCGCCTCCAACCTGTTCGGCGACATCCTGTCCGACCTCGGCCCGGCGTGCACCGGCACCATCGGCATTGCGCCCTCGGCCAACCTCAATCCGGATCGCACCTTCCCCTCGCTGTTCGAGCCGGTGCATGGTTCGGCGCCGGACATCGCCGGCCAGGGCATCGCCAACCCGATCGCCATGATCTGGTCGGGCGCCATGATGCTCGACTTCCTGGGCCAAGGCGACAGCCGCTACCAGGCCGCGCACGACGCGATCATGGCGGCCATCGAGCAGGTGCTGGTCGGCGGGCCGCGCACGCCGGACATGGGCGGCACGGCAAGCACCGTCGAACTCGGCCAGGCGATTGCCGCCGCGCTGGAAGGGCGCGACTGAAAGTGAAAATCCACCGCAAAGGCGCGAAGGCGCAAAGGGAACGCCAAAGCATGCGTATCGTTTTTTCCTTGTTTTCCTTTGCGAAACCTTGGCGCCTTCGCGCCTTGGCGGTGGGTTCTCTCCGGCTTTCACCGCACCCGGGCACCTACGAATGACCGCCTTCCTGCACCACCTGGCGCTCGGTGCGCCGCTCTTTGCGCTGATCCTCGTCGGCTACCTGCTGATGCGCTTCGCCCAGTGGCCGCAGGCCATGGCGCAGCACCTGACCACCTTCGTGTTCAGCGTCGGCCTGCCGGCCCTGCTCTTTCGCATGATGAGCGACCTGTCGACGCTGCCGCCGGTCGATGGCCGGCTGCTCGTGGCCTTCTTCGGCGGCTGCCTGCTCGTCTTCCTGCTCGGCCGGCTGATCGCCTGGAAGCTGTTCGGGCTGGACGGCATCGGCCAGTCGGTGTTCGGGGTCGGCTGCATCTTTTCCAACAACATCATGCTCGGCCTGCCGCTGGCCAGGGCTTCGCTCGGCGACCCGGCCATTCCGTCGGTCGCCCTGGTGCTGTTGTTCAATGCGCTGATCCTGTGGACCCTGGTCAGCCTGTCGGTCGAATGGCACCGCCACGGCAGCCTGTCGTTCAAGGGTTTCCGCGACACGCTGAAGGGCGTGCTGCGCAATCCGATCATCCTCGCCATCCTGGCCGGCACGGCCTTCGGGCTGACCGGGGCCAGCCTGCCGGACATGCTCGATACGCCGCTGAAAATGCTCGGCCAGACCGGCATGCCGCTCGCCCTTGTGGCGCTCGGCATGAGCCTGGCGGAATACGACCTCAAGGCTGAGTGGAAGGTCAGCTTGGCCATCGTCATTCCCAAGTTGCTGATCCTGCCGCTGATCGTCTTCGGGCTGGCCAGGCTGCTCGGCCTGCCGGCGCTGGAAACCCAGGTCATCGTGCTGCTCGCCTCGATCGGCCAGGGCGCCAACGTCTTCCTGATGGCCAGGCAATTCAGGGCGGTGGAAGGCGGCATGGCGGGCGCACTGATCATTTCCACCGCCAGCTCGGCCCTCACGACGCCACTGCTGCTGGCCCTGACCAGCTCCGGCCGGATCTAGCCGGCCACGCTGTCGTCGGCCTCGCCGCTGCAGCAGTACATCGGCAGCCACAAGGTGAACCAGAACACGCTGCCCATCGCCGGCTCGCTGTCGAAACCGATCTCGCCGCTCATCAACTCGACCAGCCGCCGGCTCAAGGCGAGGCCGACGCCGGCGCCGCCGAACTTGCGCGTCATCGAATCGTCGACCTGGGTGAACTGCCCGAACACCGCCTGCTGATATTCGGCTGCAATGCCGATGCCGGTATCCGCCACCTCGAAGCGCATGAGGCAATTCCGGCTCTTGTGTTCGAGCACCGTCTCGCGCAGGGTGATCGTGCCCTGGCTGGTGAATTTGATGGCATTGCTGGTCAGGCAGTCGATCACTTCGGCAATGCGGACGAAATCGCCGCATACCGATGCCGGCAGGTCGGGGGACGTGGCCACCTCGATGTGCAGCCCCTTGCGGGCGGCTTCGGCTTGCCAGCGGTTGACCGCATCGGTAAGCAGCATGGCCGGGGCGAAGGGCTTGGATTCGATCACCACCCGCCCCGATTCGACCCGGGCCAGTTCGAGAATGTTTTCGAGCAGGGTCTGCAAACGGCGGGCGGCCCCGCCGATCTTTTCGAGGCTGCTCTTCTGCTTTTCATCCTCGATACGGCGTTGCAGGATGAGCACCAGGCCGCTGATCTGGTGCAGGGGGGTGCGCAGTTCGTGGGTCATGTTGGCGAGCAGGGCACTCTTCGCCCGGCTCGCCGCCTCGGCATCATCCCGTGCCTGGGCCAGTTCGAGGGTACGGGCGTGCACCATGTCCTCCAGATGCCCTTGGTAGTGCTGCAATTCGGCGGTCCGCTCGCTGACCCGCCGTTCCAGCGACTCATTCGCCTCTTCCAGCGCGCGCAGGGCCTCTCGGCGCGCGGCAAACTGGCGCGCAGCGTACAGGCTCATGTAGAGCAGGGCCGCGTTGCTGATCAGGGCGGTGAAGAAATAAGCAACCAGATTGCGGTGCCAAACCGCCATGACTGCCGTTTTTTCGGCACTCGCACTGACCACCAGGGGGTAGCGGCCGGACACACGGTAGGCAGCGAATCCGATGGGTTCATCGAATAACGTCGCATCCTGCAGCAGGGCGCGCCCGACGTTCGGCACATGGTCGCGGAACAACGGTGCCATCAGCCAGTTTTCCCTGCGGCAATTGGCTTGCACCGGGAAGCAGGCCAGGCCGGTGCCATCGGCGAGCGTGACCTGAATGCGATAGCCCTTGGGCAAGTTTTGCAGGGCCAGGTTGTCGTCAAGTTGGGAGCCGGCAATCGACGCCGCCGCGACACCAAGGAACTGCCCGCCGTCGGAATTGATGCGCATGCTGAAGGCACTGATCTCGCTGCCATCGAGGCTGCTGGCGAGATAAGGCTCGATGAACAGGCCGGTATCGAAAGTCTCGGCCTGTGCCCAGAAGTAGTTCCGATCCGCCAGGTTGGTCGCGGGAGGCGGTTGTTGCAGCGAGTGAGCGGCCTGGGAACCATCCGGGCGCACGATCAGGATCGAACGCACCGAGGGGGTCAGCGCATGGCGACGCACCGTGAGTCGATGCAGGGCCAGGTCTGCTTCCGGTGGCAAGCCGCCGCGGGCAGCAACGACCTCGCCGATACCGGACAGGGTGCGCTCGATAATGTTGAGTTCATTGTCGAACTCGACGCCAAGGCTATCGACCGTCCGCTGGAGCAATGATTCCACCTGGGCCACACGCTCCTTGTGGTCTTCCTGGGCGAGGAAAAAGATGGCGACATCGATGAAGCCCGCTGTAAAAAGGAAGAGCAGGACTATCAAGCGATTGGCGGAAGCGCGTGCAATCCACCGCTTCGCGAAATCCAGGTTCATGCCTTGGGCATCCGGGTTTGTAACAATATTAAATATGCTAATAATGATAGCACAAACCCCCGGCATTTACCAGATTTATCCCCTTGCCAGGCTGAGGATTACGCAAATAGTGATAGGCCACCCGCGGTGCACTGGCTATCATGCTCGCCCCTCCCGAGAGTTCCGACCATGATCACCCTCCGCAACGTCACGCTGCGCCGCGCCTCCAAGGTGCTGCTCGACAAGGCCTCCGTCACCATCAACCCTGGCGAAAAGGTCGGCCTGGTCGGCCGCAACGGGGCCGGCAAATCGACCCTGTTCGCGCTGCTCAACGGCACGCTGCACGAGGATGGCGGCGACTATTCCATTCCCAGCCAGTGGCGGATGGGCCAGGTGGCGCAGGACATGCCGGAAACCGAGCAGAGCGCGACCGATTTCGTCATCGACGGCGACACGCCGCTGCTCGCCGCCCGCAACGAGGTGGCGGCAGCCGAGGCGAGCGACGACGGCATGCGCATGGCGGAGGCCTATATGGCGCTGCACGACGCTGGCGAGCACGACGCCGAGGCGCGCGCCCAGGCGCTGATCCTCGGCCTCGGCTTCAAGGTGTCGGAACTGCACAACCCGGTGAACAGCTTCTCCGGCGGCTGGCGCATGCGCCTGCAACTGGCCCGCGCCCTGATGTGCCCGTCCGACATCCTGCTCCTCGACGAGCCGACCAACCACCTCGACATGGACGCCCTGGTCTGGCTGGAGGCGTGGCTCAAGCGCTACCCGGGCACGCTGATCATGATCAGCCACGACCGGGAGTTCCTCGACGCCATCACCCAGGTCACGCTGCACATCGACAACGCCAAGCTGGTGCGCTACGGCGGCAACTACAGCAAGTTCGAGGACATGCGCGCCGAGCAGATCGTGCTGCAGCAGGCCACCGCTGCCCGCCAGGCCGAAAAGATCGCCCACCTGCAATCCTTCATCAACCGCTTCAAGGCCAAGGCCAGCAAGGCCAAGCAGGCGCAGAGCCGGGTCAAGGCGCTCGACCGCATGGAGAAGATCGCGCCGGTGCTGGCCGAGGCCGAATTCACCTTCGAATTCCAGGAACCGCAAAACCTGCCCAACCCGATGCTGTCGATGGTCGACACCACCATCGGCTACCCGCCCGCCGCCGATGCGCCGGCCGGCACGCCGCCGACCGTCATCGTGCGCGGCATCAACCGCTCGGTGATGGCCGGCCAGCGCATCGGCATCCTCGGCGCCAACGGCCAGGGCAAGTCCACGCTGGTCAAGACCATCGCCGGCGACCTGCAGGCGATTGCCGGCGAAGTGACCACCGGCAAGGGCCTCACCATCGGCTACTTCGCGCAGCAGGAACTCGACGTGCTGCGCCCGCAGGACACGCCGCTCGAACACATGATCCGCCTGGCCAAGGAAGCCATCGCTGCCGGCAACCGCAGCGTGCCCGGGCGCGAGCAGGAATTGCGCAACTTCCTCGGCACCTTCAATTTCGGCGGCGACATGGTCAAGCAGCCGGTCGGCACCATGAGCGGCGGCGAGAAGGCGCGCCTGGTGCTGTGCATGCTGGTCTGGCAACGCCCCAACCTGCTGCTCATGGACGAGCCGACCAACCACCTCGACCTCAATACCCGCGAGGCGCTGGCCGTGGCCCTCAACGAATTCGAAGGCACCGTCATGCTGGTCAGCCACGACCGCGCCCTGCTCCGCTCGGTGTGCGACGAATTCTGGCTGGTCTCCAAGGGCGGCGTGGCGCCGTTCGACGGCGACCTCGAAGACTACCAGCGCTACCTGCTCGACGAAGCGAGGAAGGCACGCGAAGAGGCTAAACTGGCCGCTTGAGCGGGCTTGTCCGCCGCCTCCTTCGACCCACCGGCATGCGCATCCTTCCCTTCACCGCCCTGGCCTGCCCGCTCGACGGCGCCCCGCTGCGCCGCCAGGATGCAGCCTGGAAATGCCCGGCCGGCCATAGTTTCGACATCGCCAGCCAGGGCCACACCCACCTGCTGCCGGTGCAGCACAAGCGCTCGCTCGACCCCGGCGATAGCAAGGAGATGGTCGCCGCCCGCCGCCGCTTCCTCAACGCCGGCCACTACCAGCCCATCGCCGAAGCCGTCGCCCGTGCCACCCTGGACGGCCTGCCGAACGAGGCAGCCTGCCTCGATGCCGGTTGCGGCGAAGGCTATTACCTGCGCCAGTTGGCGGCAGCCGCCACGACGGCGAACAAGACGCTGGCCGTACTCGGCCTCGACATTTCGAAATGGGCGGTGCTTGCCGCTGCCCGGCAGGACGCGCGGCCGAACTGGGTGGTCGGCACCAACGCCCGGCTGCCCGTGCTCGATGGCACAGTCGACCGCCTGCTGTGCCTGTTCGGCTTCCCGGTTTACGGCGAATTCGCCCGCGTCCTCAGGCCGGGCGGCCAGCTCGTGCAGGTCGATGCCGGGCCGGACCACCTGCGCGAACTGCGCGAGATCATCTACCCGACGCTGAAACCCCAGCGCCCGGCCGATTCCTCAGCCCCGGACGGCTTCGCCCGGCTGGCGGAAGATGGCGTGCGCTTTGCGCTGCGCCTCGACAGCCAGGAAGCCATCGCCGACCTGCTGGCCATGACGCCCCACCTCTACCGGGCCAGCGCCGAAGGCCGGGCCCGGGCGGCGGCGCTCAGCGAATTGGTGCTGACGGTGGATGTGCGCATCGCCCGCTACGCCCGCCTGCCGGCCGGCGAAATTTCGAATGAGTTGACCACCCAATCTCATCGCAGCTGACCACCGGATAGGTGTTCACACATAAGGAAATGAGCCGATGTCAAAGTTCTTAACCCTGCGCGATCAAACCACGGAGTTCTTGCTCTACACCGCACCCAGCGGTGCGATCAAAGTGGAAGTGCTGCTCAGTAACGAGAGCATCTGGCTGACGCAAAAACGCATGGCGGAATTGTTTGGCGTGGGCGTTCCGGCCATTTCCAAGCATCTGAAAAATATTTTTGACAGTGGTGAACTGGCGGAAGAAGTGGTTGTTTCCATTTTGGAAACAACCACTGAGCACGGCGCCGTGGCGGGCCTCACCCAGACCCAGCAGGTCAAGTATTACAACCTCGATGCGGTGATCTCGGTGGGCTACCGGGTCAATTCGGCGCAGGCGACGCAATTCCGCATCTGGGCAACGGCCTTGATCAAGGAGTACATCATCAAGGGCTTTGCCATGGATGATGAGCGCCTGAAAAACGGCCGCTTCTTTGGCAAGGACTATTTCCGCGAGTTGCTGGAGCGGGTGCGATCGATTCGCGCCAGCGAACGGCGGATCTATCAGCAGATCACCGACATTTTCGCCGAGTGCAGTATCGATTACGACCCGAAGTCTGAAACCACGCGCCTGTTTTACGCCCATGTGCAGGACAAGTTTCATTTTGCGATCACCGGCCACACGGCCGCCGAAATCATTTCGCTGAAGGCCGACGCCTACAAGCCCTTGATGGGCATGAGTACGTATAAAAATGCTCCAGATGGCCGGGTGTTGAAATCCGATTCGCTGGTAGCGAAAAATTATTTGAGCGAAGCAGAAATCAAAAAACTGGAGCGGGCGGTTGCCGCTTTTTTCGATTACATCGAGGGCATCATCGAGCGGCGCAATACCTTCACGATGGAGAGCTTCGCCGAAAGCGTGGATAAGTTTCTCTCCTTCAATGAATACCGGATTCTGGAAGGCTACGGATCGGTCAGCCGCAAGCAGGCGGAGTCGAAAGCCGTTGCTGAATATGAAAAGTTCAACAAGCAGCAACCCATCGAATCCGATTTCGACCGCGCAATGAAAAAGCTGCTACAAAAGAAAGGCGCTAAAGAATGAGCGACTACAAGACCATTGCCGAATCGAACAGCTTCATCGTCCTGGATAAGTAGGTCAAGGAATGGCAGGTCAATGACAGCCACCAGCCGCAGAAGCCTGTGTGCCGCGTAGGACCGCTGAGGTTCGATTTTAGCCGGCCAACTTGGATGCGATTCGCCGGGCAACAGAATGCGATTGCCCAGCCAGCCTACTGAGCGGACGGACACCGGCTGGGCTGCCCACCGCCGCCCCCGGCTAATCGACTTCCGCCAGGCAGATTTTGTTTCGCCCCTCGCCCTTGGCCTGGTACATGGCACGGTCGGCACGGCGGAGGATGGTCTCGCTGTCTGATTCACAGGGCGGGAACAGGGTCATGCCCAGGCTGGCCGAACAGAGATGCTCGATCTTCCGGGCCGCATTGCCCTGCTCGTCCAGGCTCATCACGTAGGGCCTCGCCAGGTCGTGGAGGATGCGCTCGGCAACCTGCCTGGCCAGGTCCGTGGCGGATTCGAGATTGTCGGCCACATGCACCAGCAGCACGACGAACTCATCGCCGCCCAGGCGCGCCACCGTATCCTGCTCACGTATGCAATGGGCCAGGCGCCGCCCTACTTCCTGCAGCAACAGGTCGCCGGCCAGATGCCCGTACTGGTCGTTCAGCGGCTTGAAGTTGTCGAGGTCGAGATAAATGACGGCGCCGTATTGGCCGCTTCGTTCGCTGTGGGCGAGCGCCTGCGACAGGCGGTCGAAGAACAGGCGGCGGTTGGGGAGATCGGTCAGCGCGTCGTAGAACGCCAGCTTGTGAATTTTTTCCTCGTACACCTTGCGCTCGGTCAGATCGCGAATGGTGGCCAGCATCGCCGGCTCGGCATCCAGCTCGATGGCGCTGACCGTGACCTCGGCCGGCACGTCGAGGCTGTTATCGCAGCGCCGCAGCATCCATTCGAAACGGTGGCGCCCGGCCTGCCGGACCACTGCAAGATAGTCACGGAACAGCGGAATGGAAGCGTGCCCCGAGGGTTGCACCGGCGGCGACAGGTCATTCACCTGCAGGCCCCTGGCGGCGCCGCGCCCATCGAGCCCGAGCATTTTCAGCGCCGCCGTGTTGCAGTCGAGCACCTGCCGGGTATTGAACACGATCAAGGCCTCTGCGCTGTCCTCGAACAGCGCACGGAAACGCGCTTCGGAGCGCGCCAGGGCCTGTTCGGCTTCCTTGAGTTCGTTGATGTCCGTGGAAAACCCGACCAGGCACGCCTGCTCGCCCATGCGCTGCATGAGCTTGATCGACCAGTAATGACGCAGGCGCCCTTGCGCATCGGGAAACAGCTCTTCGCCAGCATGTCGTTCGCCGCTGCTGTAGACCTTGTCGTCCAGCGCCTGGAAGCGCCGGGCATCCACCTCGGCAAACAGTTCGGCATCGGTCCGGCCGATGATCTCGGCCAGCGGGCGTTTGAACAGCGCCGCCACCTTGGGGCTGACAAACAGGTAGCGCCGGTCCGGGCCCTTCATGTAGATGTGGGCATCGCAGGCGCTGAGCGCGGCATCCAGCATCTGGCGAGAGGCCGTCAACTGCGCCTCGTTGTGCTCGCTCTCGGTGATGTCCATGGAGACACCGGTCAGACCAACAATGCCGCCTTGCGGGTCGAAGACTGGCGTCTTCACCGTCAGGAAGCAGCGCTGCTCGGCCCCGCCCCGCGTGACACGGTACTCGCGCTGCTCGATGGTTTGCCCGCTGGCCAGCACCTGGCTGTCGGTTTCATCCAGTTCCCTGGCGGTATCCGGGTCGAACAGTTCGGCCGTGCGCCTGCCCGGCACATCCGGCGGCGCAAGCCCCACCACCTCGGCGAAGCGCTGGTTGGCATAGGTGTAGATACCCCGCCGGTCCTTGGTGAAGATCAAGGCGCCGATGGTATCGAGAACGGTCAGCAAGGCACTCAGATTGCTACGAGGCTCACCGATTGGCCCGGACTGCACGGATGGCTCCATATACCCCCTCTATTCAAGTGAAACGCAGGTTTTGACCAAAACCCAAAGCCCCTTTCACTTTCAGTATAGGTCGCTCCGCCCGCTTGGAAACCGGCCGTCGCGGCGCTCGGGAAGGGCGTCGACGGGGGTAGCCGCCGGTCGCGAAAACCCCTCCCTGGCGGCCGGTACAGCCTCGCCTAGGACGAAGCCCAGGCCTGCCGCATCGCCTCGGCGAGTACCGCCGGGTCTTCGGCGCCCACCACGACGAGCCGGCGATCGACAATGAAGGTCGGCACCTGGCGGATGCCGGCCGCCCGGCCTTCCGCCTCCTGGCTGCGTACCGTATCGACATCCTGCGTCGAGGCCAGATAAGCCGCCACCTCGGCCGGCGGGTAGCCGCACTCAGCGGCGATCTGCGTCAGCAGCGCGACATCGCCCACGTATTCACCGCGCTGGAACTGGGCGACGAATAGCCGCTCGACCAGTTGTTCAGCCTCGCCGCGCTGTTGCGCCCAGTGGATCAGGCGGTGCGCCTGCAAGGTGTTGGCGCGCAGGGTGATCCGCTCGAAGGCGTAATCCAGGTCATAGGCCCGGCCAGCCTCGCGCACCCGGGCGAAGAGAGCCTCCACCGCCTCCCGGCTGCCGAACTTGGCCTCCAGGAAGGGCATGTAGGGCTCGCCTTGCGGCGGCGTATCCGGATTGAGGAAAAAAGGCCGCCACACCTTGCGGCAGGAAAACCCGGGAATCTCCCGGCGCACCTGTTCGATGGCGGTGGACAGGCGGCGCAGGCCGATGAAGCACCACGGGCAAACGAGGTCGGAAACGATTTCGATGGTCAGCATGGGATGGCTCGAAGAGGGT
>JAEUOE010000096.1 GCA_016790885.1 Dechloromonas sp.
TGCCGCTGCAGCATGGATGGCGATACGCCGACAATGAATTTGAGGATCTGATCCTCGAACTCGTAGCCGTCCAAGGCGAAATACTCCTCAAAGCTCATGCCATCCGGGCTGAAAACGAGGAGTGCCGTTCCCATGCCCATCGGTGCCGCGGTCACAGCCGGGATGCCTTTTTCATGGCATCGCGCAAATACCTTGCGACGAATGTCCAGCGAGAAGATATCGAGGCTGTCCATGTACAAATCGACACCATCGAGAAAGTGATCGATGTTGTCAGCATTGAGTCCGGTAGGCAGCAAGCGCAAATCGACGGAAGGATTGATACCTCTCACCTGCTCGGCCATCACATCCAGCTTGGGCAAACCCATGGTCGACGCCAGGGCGCCAGCCTGACGGTTCAGATTGGGCCAATCGAAGGTATCGAGATCGGTAATCGAAAAAGCTCCGATTCCCAGGCGGGCGAGCGTCAGCAGGTGACTGCCCCCAACCCCCCCCAAGCCGCCAACTGCAACCCGTGTATGACGCAACTTCTCCTGCTCGGCTTCGGTAACCCAGCCGATATTCCGCGAAAAAGCAACGTCGTATGAAAACCGAGAGCCTTCACTCATGATGATCCCCCTTCACATACAAATGAAACGTGCAGTTCTGCCATCACAATCCGTGACGCAGCGCATCGACGACAGACAGCCTCGACGCCCGGCGAGCTGGCAGAATGGATGCAAGGATGGTCGCCACCCAGCCGATCAATCCGGCGATCAACACAGAATCGATGGCCACCCTGATGTAAGCGGTGTAGCCAATATTGGCATTGGGGGGAGGCGGCATGGGAATGCCGATGGCAGAGATTCCCCATGCTGCGATAACCCCCAGGGCCATGCCCAGCAAGGCGCCACACGCGCCAACCAGAATCCCTTCCAGAATGATTTGCCAGAACACCGCTGACGGCGGGCTGCCAATAGCCATGATGGTTCCGAACTCCCGGGTGCGCTCGAACAAGGTCATGTTGATCGTATTGGAAACCGAGAGCAGAACCATCATCAGGATAATCAGACGCATGACACCGAACTGCCGGTCATACAGATCGATGGTCTTGGTGTAGAAGTCCGATAGCTCGTGCCAGAGCGTTACCTCCATACCGTCTTTCTGGAGCAAGTCGCGAACAGCACTGGCAGCCGCTGAACTCTGCCCGGTTTCATTCAAAACCATGATGATCTTGTGCACGGCGCTCGTCCCGAAAAGCTCTCCCGCATCAGGCAAGGTAATGCGCACGGCACGTGCATCGAAATCCTTCGAGAAGGTCTGAAAAATGCCAATGACCTCGAAGTCGAGCGTATTGACGGCTCCTTCGGAAAGACTGACCACCATGGCGACCCGGTCGCCGGGGGCGAGGTCGAGCGATTTGGCAACGCCTTGCCCGATCACCATGCCGTATTTGTCGCCGTCGCGCAGGGCACGCCCCTCGGTGTAGCGAACATAGATGCCGGTTAACTGGCTCTCAAGATCGGCTTCTATGCCTTCTCCCAGCACCCCCAGATCACGCCTGCCATTGTTCAGAGTACCCGTGAAGTTGATCCTGGAAAGCACAGCCGATGTACCGGGCATCGCCTTCAGCTGGCTCCGGATCAGCTCCGGTTTTTCGATCAGGTATTTTTCCGGAGAGCGCAGTCCCACGCGCTGGAAGCCCTCCTTCGAAATCTGTACGTGGCCGGTCTGGCCGTGAATGATTGCCTCACCCAATTGGACGAAAATATCCTGAACGAATCCGCCAACCACGATCAATCCCGCAACCCCCAGGGCAATCGCCAATAGGTTGGCAACCGCTCGTGCCCGCTGGCGAAATATATTCCGCAGCGCAAACAAGGCATTTTCGAGAAAACGACTGTTCATTGGTTGTACCGAATGGAATCAACAATATTGAACCGGCTGGCTCGATAGGCAGGCAACAGGCCGGCAATCAAGGTGGTCAGCACGGCCAGAGACAGTGATTCCACCGCAATGCCCGGCGTAAACAGGATTTTGGCGGTAAATCCGTGAGCCATACCGGGGGCAGGAGGCATGGGAATCCCTACGGCAGATATGGCAAGCGAAAGCCCCCAGCCCATCACGATCCCCAACAGCCCCCCCAGTATGCCGAGCAACACCCCCTCGAGTACAAAGAGGCGCATCACCACCGAGCGCTTCTGCCCCAAGGCCAAAACCGTTCCGATTTCTGTCGTTCGCTCAAGAACGCTCATCGTTTGCGTATTGGAAATCGACAGTACGATGATCAGCCCGATGATGACCTTGACGACCTGAACCTGACTGCTGAAAAGGGTGACGGTTTTGTTATAGAAATCGGCAAGACTCGTCCAGGGAACGAACTCATACAAGTCTGTCGCCATGAAGCCCTGCAACTGCCGGATCATCGGCTGCGTGAGCGTGTGGCTATCCAGCAGCATGACCCAGGACGTCGCACCGGAAACCCTCATCAGGTGACGAGCACGCTCGATGGGCAGACGCAGGGCGTGATCATCGAATTCCTTGGTGGTCGTATTGAATATACCGACCACCTCGGTTTCAACCGCGCTGGCCCCACCCTGCTCCGTGGTTGCCAAAAGCACTATCCGATCGCCCACTTTGGCGCCGAGGTTGGCTGCCAGCCCCTCCCCAAGCAGCACCTCGGCAGCATTGTCTCCCTGAAGGTCTCTTCCCTGATCAATGTTGATCCGGGCACTGATCGGCCTTTCCCCTTGCGGGGAGACACCTTCACCAATGAAGGCAACCGTCGCATCCCCCAAGCTGGCCAGTCCGCTGAATGCCAGACGCGGCGTAACACTGACCACCCCATCAATCTCCGCCAGTTTGGCGAGCATCTTCTCATCAGCATTCAGAAGGTAGTTGTAGGGATCGGCAATCCCTTTGTCGAAGTAATGGGGGCGAACAATCTGAACATGCCCCAACTGTGAGCGAACGGTGGAATCCCGCATGTCCTCGAACACCCAGGCCATGAAACCACTGGCCATGGCGAATGCCACGATGCCGCCGGCAACTGTCAGCGTTGAAACAGCCGTCCGCCGCAGGTTTCGACTCAAGTTACGCGTCGCGATGGTCAGATCAGATATCAACTGCCGCACATGGCCCCTTCCCCGGAACATCCCCGATATCTAAATGCACTTCAAGCATATGGTATCTGTCATACATCGCTTCCACCAGCACCGCAGAACAGGCAACAAAACAGTGTTTCCACTTTTGGCAATTTAATCTACATCATTTCCAAACTCACAATTGATCGTTCTGCAACCAGCCAATTCATGCACGCTTCGTCGTGAAGTCTTTAACGCTGTTGGAAATGGATTCCGTTATGATTATGCTGAATTGATCATCCAAGGCAGGGCTAAACCTGCCATACAACACGAAGGGGATTCGATATGTCTGCGAAAATTTCAGCCTTGACCTCGGGATTCAAGCTATTGGTCGCATTGGGAGCAGTGATCACTTTCGCCGGTTGCTCCAGCCTCCCCCCCGCTCCCAAAGAAGCAGCATCGGCCGAATATAGCTACAAGATCGGCCCGGGTGACAATCTGAACATCGTTGTCTGGCGCAACCCTGAACTCTCGATGAACGTGCCCGTTCGCCCGGATGGCAAGATTTCGGCACCGCTGATCGATGACCTGAACGCCATGGGCAAGGATTCGACCGCGCTCGCTCGTGACATTGAAAAGGAATTGGCCAAGTTCATCCGCGACCCGGTCGTAACGGTCATCGTTACATCGTTTGTTGGCCCCTACAGCGAACAGATTCGGGTAGTTGGTGCAGCGGCAAAACCGCAAATTCTTGCCTACAAGCAAAAGATGACCATTCTCGACGTGATGATCGCTGTCGGCGGGATCACCGATTTTGCTGACGGCAACCGCGCTTCCATTCTCCGTACCGCAGAGAACAACAAACAGTATCAGGTTCGCCTGAAGGATCTGATCAAGAACGGCGATGTCTCGGCCAACGTCGAAATGAAGCCGGGCGACGTCGTCATCATTCCGCAAAGCTGGTTCTAAAAGCGATTGAACAACATGGCCGCAACCGCTGAATGGCCGTTGCGGCGTAACTTATGAGCCAATAGATGGAAGAAATTCTGAGGCAGGCGCTCACGATCTTGCGCGCCACCTGGAAGCACCGACGCCTGGGCATGCTGGTCGCCTGGATTGTCGGCGCCGTTGCAGCCGGCGTCATCCTGCGCATCCCCAATCAATATGAAGCCTCGGCACGAATCTACGTTGACACCCAGTCGATTCTTCGCCCGCTGATGGCAGGGCTGGCCGTTCAGCCGAATATCGAACAGCAGATCATGATGCTGAGTCGCACCCTGATCAGCCGCCCCAATCTGGAAAAGCTGATCCGCATGGCCGACCTGGATTTGAATGTCAAAAACAAGGCCCAGCAAGAAGCGCTGATCGACGACCTGACAAGCTCACTCAAGATTCTTGGGGTTGGCCGCGACAATCTGTACACCATCTCCTACCGCGACCCCGACCCGGCAAAAGCACAAAAAGTGGTTCAGGCACTGGTTTCGATCTTTATCGAGTCCAGTTTGGGTGACAAGCGCCAGGACACCGACTCCGCCAGAAAATTCCTCGACGAGCAGATTCG
>JAEUOE010000120.1 GCA_016790885.1 Dechloromonas sp.
TCGATGCGCGACGAGGAAGTCATCGCGGCAGCCGACGAACACGGCATCGCCATGGTGTTCACCGGCGCCCGCCACTTCCGTCACTAATAACAACGACACACGAAGAGATCAGCCATGAAACTACTGGTAATCGGTTCCGGCGGCCGCGAGCACGCCATGGCCTGGAAGCTGGCGCAGACGCCCGGCCTGCAGAAGGTGTACGTCGCCCCCGGCAATGCCGGCACGGCGCGTGAGCACGAGCTGGAAAACGTCAACATCACCGATCCGGAAGCCCTGGCTGATTTCGCCGAGCAGAACAAGATCCACCTGACACTGGTCGGCCCGGAAGCGCCGCTCGCTGCCGGCGTGGTCAACGTCTTCCGCGCCCGAGGCCTGAAGATCTTTGGTCCGACCAGGGAAGCCGCGCAGCTCGAATCCTCCAAGGATTTCGCCAAGCGTTTCATGGCCCGTCACAACATCCCGACCGCCGGTTTCGAGACCTTCTCCGATGCGGCTGCCGCCCACGCCTACATCGACAAGCAGGGTGCGCCCATCGTCATCAAGGCCGACGGCCTGGCTGCCGGCAAGGGCGTTGTCGTTGCCATGACGCTTGAAGAAGCCCACGCCGCCATCGACGACATGCTGTCCGGCAACAAGCTGGGCGATGCCGGCGCCCGGGTCGTGATCGAGGATTTCCTCGACGGCGAGGAAGCCAGCTTCATCGTCATGGTCGATGGCAAGAACGTGCTCGCACTGGCTTCCAGCCAGGACCACAAGCGCATCTTCGACGGCGACCAGGGCCCGAACACCGGCGGCATGGGCGCCTACTCCCCGGCCCCGTGCGTCACCCCGGAAGTGCATGCCAAGGCCATGCGCGAAATCATCCTGCCCACCGTGCGCGGCATGGCGGCTGATGGCATCCCGTTCACCGGCTTCCTCTACGCCGGCCTGATGATCGGCAAGGACGGCTCGGTCAAGACGCTGGAGTTCAACTGCCGCATGGGCGACCCGGAAACCCAGCCGATCCTGATGCGCCTGAAGTCCGATTTCGTCGATTTGCTGGAGCATGGCATCGACGGCACGCTCGACCAGGTCGAGGCCGAATGGGACCGCCGCATCGCACTCGGCGTCGTGCTGGCTGCCGCCAACTACCCGGACACCCCGCAGAAGGGCGACGTCATCGGCGGCCTGCCCAAGGCCAACAGCTTCGGCGATGACTGCCACGTTTTCCACGCCGGCACCGCCAACCAGGACAGCAAGGTGGTGACCAACGGCGGCCGCGTGCTGTGCGTCACCGCCCTGGGCGAAAACGTCAAGCTGGCCCAGAAGCGCGCCTACGAGGCTGTCGCCCAGATTGGCTGGGAAGGCATGCAGTTCCGCAAGGACATTGGTCACCGCGCCCTCAATCGCTGAACCTTTTCCAGCAAGCGACACTCAGACGGGCGGCTCATTTTGCCGATGAGCCGCCCGTTTCACATTCCCCGGAGAAAAATTTGGACACCACCCGCCTCAAGGCCTATTTCACCGGCCTGCAAAGCCGCATTGTCAGCGAACTCGAAACCTTCGACGGCCAGAGCTTCCGCACCGACTCCTGGGATCGCCCGGAAGGCGGCGGCGGCCTGTCGCGGCTGATCGAGGAAGGCCATTTCTTCGAGCGCGGCGGTGTCAATTTCTCGCATGTCACCGGCAAATCCCTGCCCGCCTCGGCCACCGCCGTCCGTCCGCAACTGGCCGGCCGTTCATGGGAAGCGATGGGCGTCTCGCTGGTCCTGCACCCGCGCAACCCGTACTGCCCGACGGCGCACATGAACGTCCGCTGCTTCGTCGCCACCAAGGAAGGCGAGGAACCGGTCTGGTGGTTTGGCGGCGGCATGGACATGACCCCCTACTACGGCCAGCGTGAGGATGTGCAGCACTTCCACCGCACCTGCCGCGATGCGCTCGCCCCGTTTGGTGACACGGTCTATCCCAAGTACAAGGCGTGGTGCGACGAGTATTTCTTCCTCAAGCACCGCAACGAACCGCGCGGCGTCGGCGGCGTTTTCTTCGACGATTTGAACGAAGGCGGCTTCGAGCGCTGCTTCGCGCTGACCCAGGCGGTCGGCGATGCCTTCACCCAGGCCTACCTGCCAGTCCTCGCCAAGCGCCGGGATACCCCGTATGGCGAGCGCGAACGTGATTTCCAGGCCTACCGCCGCGGCCGCTACGTCGAGTTCAATCTGGTCTGGGATCGCGGCACGCTGTTCGGCCTGCAATCGGGCGGACGCACCGAATCGATCCTGATGTCCCTGCCGCCCATCGTCAAATGGCGCTATGACTGGAAACCGGAGGCGGGCACGCCGGAAGCCGAGCTCTACGACGTATTCCTCAAGCCGCAGGACTGGGTGTAAAGCAGCGTTTAGTTAGTCTCGTAGGCAAAGACAAGGGCGCCATCCAGGCGCCCTCCACTATCTGCTCGCAAGCAGCAAGCAACGACGCGGCACTACCGCAGCTTGCCCTTGACCACCCGGACGCGCTCCGGGTTTTTCACGCCCATCTTGCCGCCACCGCCCGCCAGATTGCCGCAGGCGCAGGCAGCCTTGATGTGCGGCACGGAATTGACGATGACCGAGCAATCCAGGCATTCGTAATAGATATCACCGCCGGTCGGCAAGGCAGCGGGATCGGGAGCCGGCTCGACCGGATAGAAGTTGTAGATCTTGCGCAGGTCGATATTCAGCATGTTCCCCTCCAGTTCCCGGTGCGCTCAGCTGGCGTTGAGCTGGGCGCTGGCCCGGTAATGTTTGTTGGCCTCGTCGGGCTTGTCGAGCTGGTCGAGCAGACGCGCCAACTCAAGATGTCCTGCCTGGGATGGCGCCACCGACAGTGACGCCTCCAGATAGCTCTGCGCCTTGCCCCACAGCCGCTGGCGCTGGCACATGCGGCCCAGGGCCATGAGCAGCACGGCATCGTCCGGATGCCGGCGCAGCCAGGCTTCCGCGCGGGCGATGCGCGCCGTTTGCTCGCCTCCGGTCAGCCGGCCATAAATCGCGGCCAGTTCCGCTTGCCAATTGTCGCCGTCAGCGCGCTCGAGGGCGGTCTCTATCAGTTTCTGTGCGTCACCATCGCCACCGGTCGCCATCAGGGCACGGGCCGCCGCCAGCACGACCCGGCGACCACGCTCCTCTTCCGGAATAGTGCGCAGGTAGGCGACCAATTGCGCCTGATCGCTGCACCGCCTGGTGATTCCGGCCAGATGCGCCTGGGTACGTATCTCGCGCACCACCTCGGCCGGCAGGGCATCCCGCTTGGCCAGTTGGCGCACCAGCTTGAGCACACCGTCCCAATCACCCGTTCCCTGGCGGGCCCGCAATTCCAGGCGCAACGCGGCGATATGGCGGCCCTGCTTGCCTTGCAGACGGCCCAGCGCGGCCAGTGCGTCGGCGAAGCGGCGTTCCTCGTTGGCCATCTCGGCGTCGAGCATCAGGGTCGCTGCCTCGGTACGCGGATCGTCGGTCCTCGCGTGCTCCAGCCAGTAGCGCTGTTTTTCCGGCTCGCGCATGCGCTGGGCGGCACGCGCTGCAATCAAGGCTGACAGGCCGGGGGCCGTACCATTGCCATGCGCCTCGGCAGCCTTTTTCATGGCCTGGCCGAAACGCCCCTCGAAGAGCAGACGGACCGCATCCTGGAAGACGAAGCCGGCCTGGTCACGCTGGCGGCGCATGCGGAAATCGCGCACCCGTTGCGGCAGACCGAAGGTGGCGGCCAGAATGCGCAGCACCGCATAGAAAGCCAGGAACAGGCCGAACAGGGCGATGATGAAGAGATTGAGCGAGATCTCGGCACGCCAGGGCGGCACGACCAGGAGCAGATAACCGTCATTCAGGCGGGCCCCCAGTGCGGCGGCCACGGCCAGGCCGGCCAGGAGCAGAACCCAGAACAGACCCTTCACCGTTTTTCCTTTGTCTGGCGGAGGTTGCGCAGCGCGGCCTGGGTCTCGTTCAGGTTGGGCAGTTCGACATTGATTTCGCTTGCCGTCATCTGGCGCAGTGTCGATTGGGCCCCGACCACGGCCTTGTCATTGGTGTCGAAATGCTTGCCCAGCCATTCCTGGGCAACCTTCAATTCATTGCGGTAGGTCCATTGGTCGCGCGAGAACAGCGCCAAACGGGCATTGAGCAGGCGCAGCTTGAGGTTCTCACGCAGGAAGTAGCCCTGGCCGGGCGCCAGCAGCGCTGGATCTTCGCGGTCGAAGCGCTGGATGCGCACCAGCCCCTTCAACTCCTGCCAGACATCGCCGACCGCACTTTGCCACCACGACGAACGGGCCACCGGCTTCTGGCTTTCAGCCTTGTCGACCGGGCGACCGTAGGCCGTCAGCGGCAGTTTGTCGACGCCGAGGATCAGTTGCTCCAGGCGCAGGCTGATGCCCGGCATATCGACGAAGGGCAGCGCATTCAGACGCTCGAGATCCCTGGCCAGCGCCTTGCGCAGAGGGAGATTGGCCGGCCGGTCAAGGCGGGCCAGGCGGGCATCGGCGGTTTGCAGGGCGAGCACGGCGACCGGTACGTTGCCGGCAAGCTGCAATTGCTGACCAGCCAGCGTCACGGCCTGCTCGACCTCAAGCAGGGTCGCCTCCTCACGGCCACGCGCGATGTCCTGGTTGAGCGCCTTGAGCGCCTCGGTCTGGGCCTGAAATTCGCTGAAACGATCCTCGAAGGCGCCTAGTTTGGCCTGCAGCGCCTCGATCTGCTCGCGCGTCTGCTTCTGTGCACCGCGCTCTTCCTTGTTGCCGGTATCGAAGTCGCTCAACTGGCGGCTGACTTCCTGTTGCAGGTCGTTCAGCTTTTGCCGGGTCTCGAACCATTGCCAGCCGGCCAGCGCCAGGGCGGCGACAGCAACGGCCAGCCACGGCCCCTGGCGACTTGAACGACGGCCAGCGGCCGGTGCGGCGCTCGGTGGGGGGGTATCGTTTTGGGTTGTCATTGCGGCCAATTATAAGCAAGGAGGCCGGCGAGAATGCCGGCGTCGGCGGCGTCGGTCAGCAGAATGTTGCTTAGACCCAAAGCCCGGGCATTTTCGGCAATGCGGGCATGCGGCACGAACAGCGGCGTCTTCTGCAGGAAAGCGAAGCCCTCGGCATCGAGCAGATCGACCAGGTAGCGCAGGCCTTCGCTGCTCGACACGGTGAGCGCATCGAGTTGCCCGCCCCGCCAGGCGGCGAGCAGCGGCACGAGGCCATGCGAGGGACCGGAGCGCCGGTAACAGGTGATGCAATCGACGCTTGCCCCGCGCTCGCGCAAGGTATCGGCCAGCAATTCGCGCCCGCCGTCGCCGCGGAAGATGGCGATATGCCGACCGGCCACCCGCTCGGCAGCCAGTTCAGGCAGCGCGAGCAAGGCTTCGGAATCGAAACGCTCGGTCGGTGCGATGCAGCCACCCACACCATGCGCCGCCAGGGCCCTGAGCGTGCCCTGGCCGACGGCCGCCGGCAACAGGCTGGCCGGCCAGGTGCCGTGCGCCAGGAGAACCGGCAAGGCATGTTCGACGGCGTTCGGGCTGACGAAGGCAGCCACCGCGTACTCGGCGAGGCGTGCCGCCGCTTCGGCCAGGGGTTGCGGGTCGGCCGCCGGCGAAATTTCCAGCAACGGAAAGACGAGCGGCGTACCCCCCGCCGCCGATATGGCCGCAGCCAGCGGAGCCGCCTGCGCCTGCGGCCGGGTAACAACGATGGTGCGACCGGCCAGCGGGCCGACAACGCTCATACGAAAATCAGGCGTGACAGGCCAGCTTGGCGAGGATGGCGTCGGCGCCCTGGGCACGCAGCGTCTCGGCCAGCTGGCGACCAAGCGCCTCGTCGTCTGCGGGGTTGCCGCGCAGTTCGGCACTGACCATTTCCTTGCCATCGACGCTGGCAACGAAGCCGCGCAGCCACAGCTGGCCGTTGTCGATGACGGCGTAGCCGCCCAGCGGCACCTGGCAGGAACCGCCAAGCGCACGCGAGAAAGCCCGTTCGGCCTTGACGCAGTGGGCCGTCTCGGCGTCATTGAGTGGGGCGACGACCTCGGCCATCACCGCGTCGCCATCGACCAGTTCGATACCCAGCGCCCCCTGCCCCGGTGCCGGCAGCGACTGCTCCGGCGTCAGGACGGACTTGATGCGATCCTTCAGGCCAAGACGGATCAGGCCGGCAGCGGCCAGGATGATCGCGTCGTACTCGCCGGCATCGAGCTTCTTCAGGCGGGTATCGAGGTTGCCGCGCAGGCTCTTGATGACCAGCTGCGGATACCTGGCGCGCAGGACGGCCTCGCGACGCAGGCTGGATGTGCCGACCACGGCACCGGCGGGCAGATCGTCCAGGCCGTTGAACTTGTTCGAGACGAAGGCATCGCGCGGGTTCTCGCGGGCCGAAATGGCGGCCAGCACGAAGCCTTCCGGCATCACCATCGGCACGTCCTTCATCGAATGCACCGCGAGGTGGGCGCGGCCCTGTTCCATCGCCACTTCGAGTTCCTTGATGAACAGCCCCTTGCCGCCGATCTCCGCGAGCGGGCGGTCGAGAATCTGGTCGCCCTTGGTCGTCATGCCGAGAATGACAACTTCCGCCCCCGGATTTAGACTGCTCAGACGGCCCTGAACATGCACGGCCTGCCACATGGCAAGGCGGGATTCGCGGGAGGCGATGATTATCTTGGAAGGAGCGGACATGAAGCGGCACGCGGCAGGGGTTTTGAAGGCGACAATCTTAGCATGAGCGATTCCCCGCCCTCTTCCACACCGATCAAACCCGACGACCAGCGCCCGGAGCATCCCGATTTCTGGTGCAAGCGCTTCGGCGAGGGCGTCACGCCGTGGGATGCCGGCAAGGTGCCCGCCGCCTTCGCCGATTTCGTCGCCCGCCAGCGGGCGCCGCGCAACACGCTGATTCCCGGTTGCGGCAGCGCCTGGGAAGCGCGCCACCTGGCCGAATGTGGCTGGCCGGTCACGGCGCTCGATTTCTCGCCCGCCGCCGTGGGCACCGCCCGCAGGGCATTGGGCAATGCCCGCGTCGACCTCCGCTGCGCCGACTTTTTCACCTTTTCGCCGGCCGCAGCCTACCCGCTGATTTACGAGCGCGCCTTCCTCTGCGCCCTGCCACGCAAGCTGTGGGCTGATTGGGGCCGGCGCGTCGCCGAACTGCTGGCGGCAGGCGGCTTGCTCGCCGGATACTTCTTCATCTGCGACCAGGCGAAGGGACCGCCCTTCGGCATCCTGCCCGAACAACTTGACGAGCTCCTCAGCCCGAATTTCGTCCGCATCGAGGATGCCGCGGTCGACGACTCGATTCCGGTGTTTTTCGGGCGCGAGCGCTGGCAGGTCTGGCGGCGATGTTAAGGCGTCCCGTTCTTCGTTCACTCATCCAAAGCAAGGAGTCATGCGATGCCAATGATCACCACCCGCGTGCCGGCGCTGTTGCTGGCCGGATTCCTGGCCGCCTGTTCGGCGATGCCGTCCGCCACGTCTGAAACGCCTCCGCTGGATGGTACGGCCTGGATCCTGTCGGCACTGCCCGGACGGACGCTGGCCGACGGCCAGGCGGTGACCCTGCGCTTCGAGGGTGGGCAGGCACAAGGCAGCGACGGCTGCAATCGCTACAGCACACCCTACACCGCTAGCGGCCGCAGCCTCGAAGTATCAGTTCGCAGCGCATCGACGATGATGGCCTGCCCAGCGGAAACACTGCAGCAGGCCACCGACTACATGGCGGCACTGAACAGCGCCAGGGCCTGGCGGGTCGACGCCGGGCAGTTGAAGTTGCTGGGAGTCGACGGCCGGGCGCTGGCGACGCTGGCGGCGCAACCCACCTCGCTCGTCGGCAGCAAATGGCGGGTGACCGCATTCAACAACGGCAAGCAGGCGGTAGTCAGCATCATCTCCGGAACGACCCTGACGCTGTCCTTCGCCGGCGACGGACAAGCCAGCGGTTCCCCCGGCTGCAATCATTACCACGCGCGCTACGAGGCCGAGGCCGCGCACCTGCGCTTCCGGTCTCCGGCAGCGACCCGCATGGTGTGCTCCCACAAGGGGGTGATGGAACAGGAACAGGCTTTCCTCAAGGCCCTCGAAACCGTCACCACGGCACGCCACGAAGGCGACCGCCTCGAACTGAGAACCACCGGCGGTGCGTTGGCCGTCACGCTGGTTCTGGTGGAGCGCGAGTAGCCTGGTTGCAGCCACGGACCGGGAACGCAGTAGTCCCGGCGGCGACGGTGCCGGGAAAGGGTTTTGTATCTCGCCACCTGGCTCCGCTTGTGCGCAGTCAGTCGACCCTGCGCCAATCACGACCAACGCGCTGATCGTTGGGCCAGTTGAACAACCATGAAAAAGAAGGAGCCCGGATTTTCCGGGCTCTTTGTTCATGCTTACGGCACAGGCAACCGGGACAGGTCCCGGTCCCCGAGATGCACGGTCAGAAAATTTCGGGTATGAAAGTCTGGTCCGACATCGGCGGGCGCACATAGCCCTGGTCTTCCTGGCGCGGCGGCAGTTCGATGCGTTCCGGCGTGAGGTCCTCGTAGTCGATCAGGCTCAGCAGGTGAGTCATGACATTCAGGCGTGCGCGTTCCTTGTCATCCCCGTGCACCACATACCAGGGTGCCTGCTTGATGTCGGTATGGGCGAACATTTCGTCCTTCGCCTTCGAATACTCGACCCAGCGCGCGCGTGACTGGAGGTCCATCGGGCTCAGTTTCCAGTGCTTGGTCGGGTGGTAGATACGCTTCCTGAACCGGCGCTCCTGCTCGTCGTTGCTGATCGAGAACCAGTACTTGATCAGGATGATGCCGCTACGCACCAACATGCGCTCGAATTCGGGGCAGCTACGCAGGAACTCGCTGTGCTCGTCAGGGGTGCAAAAACCCATTACCTTTTCAACCCCGGCGCGGTTGTACCAGCTGCGATCCATGAGAACCATCTCGCCGGCC
>JAEUOE010000145.1 GCA_016790885.1 Dechloromonas sp.
CTCGGACGAAGTGGTGGTTATCAAGGAAACCAAGAAGAAGTAAGGGTGGCATATGTTTAACAAGAAGCAAGCGCGTTTGCGCCGTGCCCGCAAAACCCGGGCCAAAATCGCCGAACTCAAAGCTGTGCGTCTGTGCGTTAATCGCACGAACTGCCACATTTATGCCCAGATCATCTCGCCCTGTGGCGGTAAGGTCTTGGCTTCGGCTTCCACGCTGGACAAGACCGTTCGTGGCGACGTTACGAACGGCGGCAACAAGGCTGCTGCCACTGCTGTTGGCAAGCTGATCGCCGAGCGCGCCAAGGCCGCCGGTATCGAGCAGGTGGCCTTTGATCGCTCCGGTCTCCAGTACCACGGTCGTATTCAGGCGCTGGCTGAAGCCGCGCGTGAAGGCGGTCTGAAGTTCTAACCGACGGCGAAAGGACGAGGTTAAGAAATGGCTAAACCTGAAAGAAACAAGAAGCCGCAACAGGCTGAAGAGCGCGACGACGGTATGCGCGAGAAGATGGTTGCGGTAAACCGTGTCACCAAAGTGGTGAAGGGCGGTCGCATCCTCGGTTTCGCAGCGCTGACCGTGGTTGGCGACGGCGATGGCGGCATCGGCATGGGCAAGGGCAAGTCCCGCGAAGTGCCGGTGGCTGTGCAAAAGGCGATGGAAGAGGCGCGTCGCAAGATGGCCAAAGTCAGCCTGCGTAACGGTACCGTTCATCACACGGTCATGGGGCGTCACGGTGCTACGACCGTGATGATACAACCGGCACCGGAAGGCACGGGCATCATCGCCGGCGGCGCCATGCGCGCTGTCTTCGAAGTTGTCGGTGTGACCAACGTAGTGGCCAAGGCCCACGGCTCCACCAATCCTTACAATATCGTGCGTGCCACCATCGACGGTCTGTCGAAGGTCAACACGCCGGCAGAAATCGCTGCCAAGCGTGGCCTGTCGGTTGACCAGATCCTGGGGTAAGTCATGGCTGACAAGAAAATCACAGTGAAGCTCGTCAAGAGCGTCATCGGCACCAAGCAGGACCATCGCGCCACCGTGCGCGGCCTGGGTCTGCGCAAGCTGAACAGCACCGCTGTCCTGGAAGACACGCCGGCAGTCCGCGGCATGATCCAGAAGGTTCAGTATCTCGTAAAGGTTGAGGGTTAAGCCATGCGTCTGAATACCATCAAGCCGGGCGAAGGCTCGAAGAAGGCCGCCAAGCGCGTTGGCCGCGGTATTGGTTCGGGTTTGGGTAAGACCTGTGGTCGTGGCCACAAGGGTCAGAAGTCCCGTTCTGGCGGCTTCCACAAGGTGGGTTTCGAAGGTGGTCAAATGCCTTTGCAGCGTCGCCTGCCCAAGCGCGGATTCAACTCGTTGACTCGTGCCCGCAATTACGAAGTGCGACTGACGGATCTGGATCGTCTGCCCGTCGAGGAAATCGATCTCCTCGCGCTGCAAGTCGCCGGGATCGTTCCTGGCGATGCACTCTCCGCAAAGGTGATTCTGGCAGGCTCCATCGGCCGCAAGATCGTCCTGAAGGGTGTTGGCGCCACCAAAGGCGCCAAGGCAGCTATTGAAGCTGCCGGTGGTTCCATCGCCGAGTAAGTTAGGGAAAGGTTAGAACGTTGGCAGCAAATCCGAATACCGTTGGTAAAGGTGGCAAGTTCGGCGATCTGAAGCGCCGTCTTTGGTTCCTTCTGGGTGCGCTTGTGGTTTATCGCATTGGCGCCCATATCCCGGTTCCGGGTATCGACCCCAACGCTCTGGCCGATCTCTTCAATTCGCAGAAGGGCGGCATCCTCGGCATGTTCAACATGTTCTCGGGTGGTGCTCTTTCGCGATTCACAATTTTTGCATTGGGGATCATGCCGTACATCTCCGCATCGATCATCATGCAGTTGATGAGCGTTGCCAGTCCGCAATTGGAAGCCCTCAAGAAGGAGGGGGAGGCGGGGCGTCGGAAGATCACCCAGTACACGCGTTACGGTACCGTAATTCTGGCTTTGTTCCAGGGCTTGGGCATTGCCGTTGCGCTCGAGGCGCAGGCCGGCTTGGTCAATGATCCCGGTTTCATGTTCCGGTTGACCACGGTTTCGACCTTGCTGACCGGCACGATGTTCCTGATGTGGCTGGGTGAGCAGATCACCGAGCGTGGCCTGGGTAACGGTATCTCAATTATCATTTTCGCTGGTATCGCCGCCGGCTTGCCAAATGCCATCGGTGGTCTTCTTGAGTTAGTCCGCACCGGTGCCATGCATCCGCTTACAGCGTTGATCATCTGCATTCTGGTAGTTGCGGTGACGGCTTTCGTGGTCTTTGTTGAGCGTGGTCAGCGCAAAATCTTGGTCAATTACGCCAAGCGCCAGGTCGGTAACAAGATTTATGGGGGGCAGAGTTCCCATCTGCCGCTGAAGCTGAATATGTCGGGTGTCATTCCGCCGATTTTCGCTTCGTCTATCATTCTCTTCCCGGCTACAGTAGCCAACTGGTTTGGTTCCAGCGATTCGATGCACTGGCTGAAGGACGTCGCCGGTACGCTCTCGCCGGGTCAGCCGATTTACGTGATGCTCTATGCGTCTGCCATCGTCTTCTTCTGTTTTTTCTACACTGCTCTGGTCTTCAACTCGAAGGAAACTGCAGACAACCTGAAGAAAAGCGGTGCGTTTGTTCCAGGCATCCGCCCAGGTGAACAAACAGCGCGTTACATCGACAAGATTTTGATGCGGCTGACATTAATTGGTGCTGCCTACATCACCATTGTCTGCTTGCTGCCTGAATTTCTGATTCTGAAGTGGAACGTTCCGTTCTATTTCGGGGGTACGTCGCTGCTGATCATTGTGGTTGTGACCATGGATTTTATGTCTCAGGTCCAGGCCTATGTGATGTCGCACCAGTATGAAAGCCTGCTGAAGAAAGCAAACTTCAAAGGCTCTCCGATGATCAAGTAATTGCCAGATATGTCAAAAGAAGATTACATCGAGATGTTGGGGGAAGTGGTTGAAAACCTCCCTAATGCGACCTTCAAGGTCAAGCTGGAAAATGGACATATTGTTCATGGGTTTATTTCCGGAAAAATGCGCATGCACTACATCCGAATTCTTCCCGGCGACAAGGTAACGGTTCAATTGACACCGTACGATTTAACCAAGGCGCGGATTGTTTTCCGGGCCAAGTAACAGTTCTCTACGCAATAAACCGCAGGGCGAGGAATCACGGCTGCTTCCAAGCTCTCGCAGACGAGGAGTAAAACATGAAAGTGCAACCATCAGTGAAGCGCATTTGCCGCAACTGCAAAGTAATCCGCCGCAAGGGTGTCGTGCGCATCATTTGCAAGGATCCGCGTCATAAGCAGCGCCAGGGTTAATTTCCTGACGAGTCCGGCATTCGTTAATTTTCGAAATATTGGAGTGATTCAATGGCCCGTATTGCAGGGGTAAACATTCCGAACCACCAGCATGCTGAAATCGCCTTGACAGCGATTTACGGCATTGGTCGTACCCGCGCCCAGAAGATCTGCGACGCGGCTGGTATCGTTCGTACCACCAAAATGAAAGACCTGTCCGATTCGGACATGGATCGTCTGCGTGACGAAGTTGGCAAGTTCACCGTCGAAGGTGACCTGCGTCGCGAAGTCACCATGAATATCAAGCGCTTGATGGACCTCGGTTGCTACCGTGGCCTGCGTCACCGCAAGGGCCTGCCCTGCCGTGGTCAGCGCACCCGTACCAATGCCCGCACTCGCAAGGGTCCGCGCAAGGCCATCGCTGGCAAGAAGTAATAGGGATAGAACATGGCAAAGACTGCACCCAAAGTTCGCAAGAAGGTCAAGAAGAACGTCGCTGAGGGCATCGCCCACATTCATGCGTCGTTCAACAACACCATTATCACCATTACCGACCGTATGGGTAATGCACTGTCCTGGGCTACCTCGGGTGGTGCCGGCTTCCGCGGTTCGCGCAAGTCGACTCCGTTCGCTGCCCAGGTTGCTGCCGAAGCTGCCGGCAAGGCTGCTCAGGAATGTGGCGTGAAGAATCTTGAAGTTCGCATCAAGGGCCCTGGCCCTGGTCGTGAATCTTCTGTCCGTGCCCTGAACGCACTGGGCATCAAGATAACCGCTATTTCCGACGTGACGCCGGTGCCGCACAACGGCTGCCGTCCGCCCAAAAAGCGCCGCATCTAAGGAGAAAGACAAGTGGCTCGTAATCTCGATCCGAAATGCCGTCAGTGTCGCCGTGAAGGCGAAAAGCTGTTCCTGAAGGGCGAAAAGTGTTTTACCGACAAGTGTGCCATCGAGCGTCGTTCGTACGCGCCTGGTCAACACGGTCAAAAATCCGGTGCCCGCCTGTCCGACTACGGCGTTCACCTGCGTGCCAAGCAGAAGATTCGCCGCGTTTACGGCGTTCTGGAAGGTCAGTTCCGTAAGACGTTCGCCGAGGCTGATCGCCGCAAGGGTCAGACTGGTGAGAACCTCCTGCAACTCCTGGAAGCGCGTCTTGACTCGGTTGCCTACCGCATGGGGTTTGGTGCTTCCCGCTCTGAGTCCCGTCAGGTTGTGCGTCACAATGGCGTGCTGGTTAACGGCAAGCGTGTGAACATTCCGTCCTTCCTGGTCAAGCCGGGTGATGTGGTGCAGTTGACCGATCGCGCTCGTGCTTCCCTGCGTTGCAAGGCTGCCCTTGAGGCCGCCGAATCTCGCGGTTTCCCGGAGTGGATTTCGGTGGACATCAAGGAAGGCAAGGGTACGTTCAAGGCCATGCCGCAACGTTCTGAATTGCCGGCGACCCTGAACGAAGGTCTCGTCATCGAACTTTACTCGAAGTAAGCACTGAGCAGAGGATTTAGCCCATGCAAAGCAGTGGACTTCTGAAACCCCGTATCATCGACGTGCAGAGCGTGTCGCCCGTGCAAGCCAAGGTGGTCATGGAGCCGTTTGAACGCGGCTATGGCCACACATTGGGCAATGCACTGCGTCGTATTCTGCTGTCGTCCATGGTCGGTTATGCCCCGACTGAAGTTGGTATCGATGGCGTACTCCACGAGTACTCCACCGTTGATGGCGTGCAGGAAGATGTGGTCGATATCCTTCTTAACCTGAAGGGTATCGTCTTCAAGTTGCACAACCGTGATGTTGTCAACCTGAAGCTCACCAAGGAAGGTGAAGGCGCTGTTCGTGCCGGTGACATCGAGTTGCCGCACGACGTCGAAATCATCAATCCGGAGCACGTCATTGCCCACCTGTCCCCGGGTGGCAAGCTGTCCATGGAAATCAAGGTCGAAAAGGGCCGTGGTTACGTGCCGGGCAACGTGCGCAATCTCGGCGATGCCAAGACCATCGGCAAGCTGGTGCTGGACGCCTCGTTCAGCCCGATTCGTCGCGTGGCCTACGCTGTCGAAAGTGCGCGTGTTGAACAGCGTACCGACCTGGACAAGCTGATAGTCGATATCGAAACCAACGGCGTCGTCGAGCCGGAAGAGGCCATCCGTTACGCTGCACGCGTACTGATGGAGCAACTTTCGGTGTTCGCCGATCTGGAGGGTACCGCTCCTGTGGCCGAGGCTTCCAAGCCGGCTCAGGTTGATCCGGTTCTGCTCCGCCCGGTGGATGATCTGGAATTGACGGTTCGTTCGGCGAACTGCCTCAAGGCCGAAAACATCTACTACATCGGCGATCTGATTCAGCGTACCGAGAATGAACTTCTCAAGACTCCGAACCTGGGTCGCAAGTCGCTGAACGAGATCAAGGAAGTGCTCGCCGCACGTGGTCTTACCCTCGGCATGAAACTGGAAAACTGGCCGCCCGCCGGTCTGGAAAAGGCGTAAGCCTTTTCCGATCCGGGTCGTCAAGGGACGCCTGCAGAACATAGAAAGGATTAACCATGCGTCACCGCAATGGACTTCGCAAACTGAACCGTACCAGCAGTCATCGCCTGGCGATGCTGCGCAACATGACCGTTTCCCTGCTCAAGCACGAGGCCATCAAGACCACGTTGCCGAAAGCCAAGGAACTGCGTCGTGTCGTCGAGCCGATGATCACGCTCGGCAAGAACCCGACTCTGGCCAACAAGCGTCTGGCTTTCGACCGTCTGCGCGACCGCGAGATCGTCGTCAAGCTGTTCGCTGAAATCGGCCCGCGCTACGCTACCCGTCCGGGTGGCTACCTGCGTATCCTGAAGTGCGGCTTCCGCGTCGGCGATAACGCGCCGATGGCATTTGTCGAACTGGTGGATCGTCCGGAACAGACCGAGGCCGTCGAGGTCGAGGAATCGGCCGGCGAATAAGTCGCGACTGCGTCAAATGAATAAAGGCCGGATTTTCCGGCCTTTATTTTTTTAAGGGCAATCGATCAGCATCAACGATACGTCGTCGCTGGGGGGGCAGCCCCGTTGGTGTGCGTCGAGTGAAGCCTCGATCTTGGCGAAGCGGTCGCCGGGGGAGGTATTGATGGCTGCATTGATCAGTCGCGTCGTACCAAATTGTTCGTGATCCGGGTTGGTTGCTTCGAGCAAGCCATCGGAGCAGAGTACGATCTGGCTTTCCGCCTCCCAGCTGAAGGTGTTTGGCACGCCACCCAGTTCTTCGCTATTGACGATGCCGAGTGGCAGGTTGGCCGATGGGAAGGTGGTTGCAACCCGGCCCCATCGATCGAAAAGGAAGGCTTCGGGTGTGCCGCCGACCCAAATCTCTCCGCGCCGTGCTGCTTCGTCAAGGCAGATGAGGGTGACGGCAACGAAGCGGCCGACGGGCATGGATTCCTTCAGTTGCTGATTCAGTTCAAGCACGATTTCCTGTACCGAACGATTCAACTTGGTCATGCGGTAGAACAGTGCGAGCACCGGAAGGACGCTGATGGCAGCAGCAAGGCCGTGACCGGTTGCATCGGCGAGCAAGGCATAAAAATGCCCACCGGGTGATCGTGAAGCGGCCACGATGTCGCCACTGAAGTGTTCTGCTGGAATGACCTTGTAGCGCAGGCAGCGATCACGCAGGCCGCTACGATGCAGCTGTTTTTCCATCAGGCGCAGTGCGAGTTGCTGTTCGGCCTGGGTCTGGTCGTAGTAAGTCTGCAGTTGGCGTGCGTTATCGCGCAATTTCTGCTCTGTTCGCTTGCGTTCGCTGATGTCACGCACGACGCCGATCAGCATGCGCTGATTGTCGAGAACAACCTGGCTGACCGCGATGGTGGCCGGGAACTGGTGGCCATCCTTGTGCAGGGCCAGGACCTCTCGTTCCTGCCCAACCATGCGCGAGGGTCTGTCCGCACCGTATTTGCCGATATTGTCGGCGTGCGTAGCTCTGGCGTCCGGTGGCATCAAGACGCCAACGCTCTGTCCGATCAGTTCCTGCGCTGGCCAGCCGAATATGCGCTCGGTCGATTCGTTGACTGATACGATCAGTCCCCTTTCGTCGGTAGTGACGATGGCATCGAGAACGTTGTCGGAAATGGCCTGAATTCGGCGCAGCGAATCGATCGCTACCTGCTGCATGGTAAGCGAGCGTTGCATGGAGCGTAGCTTCGCCTCCAGCACGACAAAATTGATGGGCTTGGTCAGATAGTCATCAGCGCCGGCATCGAGCCCTTCGACCAGGTTTTCGTCGCGGTTCAGTGCGGACAGGAAAATAACCGGAGTCCAGCGGTCACGGGTCATCGCCTTGATACGGCGGGCTGCCTCGAAGCCGTCCATGACCGGCATCATGATGTCGAGGAGAACCAGGTCGGGCGATTCGGACTGAAACCGGGCTACCGCCTCCTCGCCGTTCTCGGCCAGGATGACATCGTGCCCCAGCTTTTTGAGGAATACCTGAAGGATATGCAGATTGGTCCGGTTGTCATCGACAGCCAGTACCTTCATTTTGGTCATCAGGGCATTCATGGGTATTGATGCGGATGTCTGTGTGAGGCTGCGCGCCAACGGGAAGGGATGCTTTGGGCGGATGTGCCGCCTAGCCAGCTTTCAATCCTACCATGGAGAGCCCCCATCCCCTTTCGCGCACGGCAAGACAAGGCTGCTCACGGTGAGAGAAGCTCATCTTCCTGTTGCTGCAACATCCACATGGTGGCGTAGTGGCCGCCGGCTGCCAGCAGTGCCGGGTGCGTGCCGCGCTCGATGATGTGGCCATCGCTCATGACCAGGATTTCATCGGCATTCATCACGGTCGACAGGCGATGCGCGATGATCAGCGTGGTGCGGCCGACGGCAGCCTGCTCCAGCTGGCTCTGGATGGCGCGCTCCGTCGTTGAATCGAGAGCCGAGGTCGCTTCGTCGAAGATCAGGATGGGTGGATTCTTGAGCAGGGCGCGGGCGATGGCGACGCGCTGCTTTTCGCCACCGGACAACTTCAGGCCGCGCTCGCCAACCGTGGTGTCGTACTTGAGCGGCAGCGACTCGATGAAATCATGCAACTGGGCAGCGCGTGCCGCTGCCATGACTTCCTCGCGCGTGGCAGCGGGGCGACCGTAATTGATGTTGTAGAAAATGGTGTCGTTGAACAGCACGGTGTCTTGCGGGACGATGCCGATTGCCGCCCGCAGGCTGGTCTGACGCAGCTTGCGCAAATCGTGGCCATTGATCCGGATGGCGCCGCCCGTTGCATCGTAGAAACGGTAGAGCAGGCGGGCGAGCGTAGACTTGCCCGCCCCGGAGTGACCCACGACGGCAACCGTCTTGCCCGGCGGAATGGCGAAGCTGAGATTTTTCAGAATCTGCCGGTTGGCCTCGTAAGCGAAATCGACTGCGTCGAAATTCACTTGTAGCGGTCCTTCCGGCAGATCCCGGGCATCCGGTGCATCGGCTATTTCCTGATTCTCATTGAGCAAGTTGAACATTCGCTCGATGTCGGTCAGCGCCTGCCGGATCTCGCGATAGACAATGCCGAGAAAGTTCAGCGGGATGTATAACTGGATCAGGAAAGCATTGACCAGAACGAGATCGCCGATCGTCATCTGGCCGTCGACCACGCCGCTGGCAGCACGCCACATCATGGCGGTCACACCAAGGGCGATAATCGCCGCCTGCCCCAGGTTCAGGTAAGCCAGGGTCGTCTGGCTGCGGGTGGCGGCTTCTTCCCATTTGAGCAGCTGTTCGTCGTAGCGGCGAGCTTCCCAGGCTTCATTGTTGAAATACTTCACCGTCTCGTAGTTGAGCAGGCTGTCCACTGCGCGGGTATTGGCTGCCGAGTCGTTCTCATTGACCGCCCGCCGGATGTCGATGCGCCAGTTGCTGACCTTGATGGTGAAGACGACATAAACCACCAGTGAAGTCAGCGTGATGACGACGTAGCCAACATCGTATTTGACGAACAGGATGGCGAGGACCAAGCCGATCTCGACCAGGGTCGGCAGGATGGAATAGAGCGTGTAGGAAATCAGGCTGGCGATCGAGCGGCTGCCCCGTTCGATGTCGCGCGACACGCCGCCGGTCTGCCGGTCGAGATGAAAGCGCAGGGACAGCGCGTGCAGGTGGCGGAAGACTTCGAGCGAGGCCTGGCGAACCGCGCGCTGTGTGACCCGGGCGAAGAGGATTTCGCGCAGTTCGGTAAAGAGTGAAGTCGAAAAGCGCAGGATGCCGTAAAGAGCCAGGAGCAGGATGGGAAGCGCCAGGGTCTGCTGCGGCACGCTGAGGCCGTCGATCATCTCCTTGAAAATCATCGGCACGCCGACGTTGGCGACCTTGGCCCCGATCAGGCAGCCGAGCGCGGCGAGTACGCGCAGGCGGTAGCGCCACAGGTAGGGGAACAGGGTGCGCAGGGTCAACCAGGCATGTGTCTGGCCGAGGGGTTGGCCGGCTGGCGGTTTGGGGAGGGCGGTGGAGCGGCGCATGGAACGTGCTGGCCTGAATTTATTGGGGTGCCCGGAGTATATGAAAACCGGCTGCTTTACGGGAAAATCGCGGCATCTTTTGGACTTGGACGAAACATGCAGCCGACCCTCCTGACGCTTCCCGAGAAGCACTCCACCTTGCGCGTCGTACCGATGCCGGCCGACCTCAACCAGAATGGCGATGTGTTCGGCGGCTGGGTCATGGCCCAGGTCGACGTGGCCGGCGCCATCCCCGCCATGCGCCGGGCGCGAGGGCGCGTGGCAACGGTCTCCGTCAACTCCTTCATGTTCAAGCAACCGGTCTCGGTTGGCGATATCGTCAGCTTCTACGCCGATATCGTACGGGTCGGCACCACCTCGATCACCGTGCGTGTCGAAGTCTATGCCGAGCGGAATTATGCGGCGCCGATCATCGTGAAGGTGACGGAGGCGGAACTGACCTACGTCGCCATCGATGCGGAAGGCATGAAACGCCAGGTCCCGGCCGAAAACTGAGTGAAAATGGTCTAAAATCCGCCGGTTAATCAATCTACTGCCCGCTAGCGAGCCCGATAATGAACAGACTGTCCCTGCGTACCTTGCCCGCCCTGATCCTGGTGGCCTTTTCCGGCGCGGCATCCGCTGCCGCCTTCCAGTTGTGGGAGCAAAACGCCAGCGGCCTGGGCACTGCCTATGCGGGTTCCGCCGCCGTTGCCGACAACGCCAGCACCATTTTCTACAACCCGGCCGGGATGTCGGCCTTGTCCGGCTACCAGGTATCGGTGGGGGTGACCGGGGTGGGGCCCAGTTATGAGTTCCGCAACGATGGTTCGTCCGGGACAACGATGGGTAGCGGCAACGGGGGTAATGCGGGCGGCTGGCATGCGGTGCCGAATCTCTATCTCTCCGGCCGTCTGACCGACAGGCTGTCGCTGGGCATGGGCATTTCGGCGCCGTTCGGTCTGGCGACCGAATACGACCGGGGCTGGGTCGGGCAGGCCCAGTCGATCAAATCCGAAGTGCGGACGATCAACTACAACCCTTCGCTGGCCTATCGCGTCAGCGACAAGGTGTCGCTGGGCTTTGGCGTCAATTACCAGAAAATAGATGCCGAACTGACCAGTGCCGGCGGCGCGCTGAAGGGCGATGACTCGACCTGGGGCTGGAACGCCGGTGCGCTGTTCACCCTGTCGCCAGCCATGCGGGTCGGTCTTTCCTATCGTTCCTCGATGAAGTACACCCTTGAGGGAACGCTGAATGGCGCAACGCCGGTCAGGGCGGATGTCGAGTTGCCGGATACGGCGATCCTGTCGGTGTGGCAGCAGGTGTCAGACCGCTGGGAAGCGATGGGCGATCTGTCCTACACGCGCTGGAACTCGCTGAAATCCTTGGCTGTCGTCAGCCGGGCCAGCGGAAACGTCATTCCTGGGGCCGGTGAAACCTTCAATTACGACAACTCCTGGCGCATTGCCTGGGGTGCGGCCTACAGGATGAACGAGCAGGCCAAGCTCAAGTTCGGTATCGCCTATGACCGGACCCCCGTGCGCGATGCCGATCGTTCGGCCCGCGTACCGGATAACAGCCGCTTGTGGCTGTCGCTGGGCGGGCAGTGGAATGCCGGGAATTACGGCAAGGTCGATGTCGGCTACAGCTATCTCTACGTGCGTGACCCCGACATCAACATGACCAAGAACAACACGACCCTGCGCGGCAGCTACGACGCCAGCGCCCATATCGTCGGCGTTCAGTATTCGGTCGGCTTCTGAGCCAGCGGCCAAGACAGAGCGGGTGACGACACTGGAACTGGGCGGGATGACCCTGGGGCTGCGTGAAGCGCTGATCGGCCTGATCGGCCTGGTTGCCCTCTACATCCTGTTCGTGCTCTTGCGCATGCTGCATTTGCGCAAGCCGGCGGCAGCCGTGCCCGAATCCGCCACGGACGAGGCGCCCCCGGCCCGCGCCGAGGCGGCGGATGAGCCACCGTCAGCGCCCGCTGGCGAAGCGGAGTCCGCAGCGCTACGCGACTGGGAGGCCGTTCCGGTTGGCCTGGCTGACGAGGTGTTACGCCGTGGGTTGGAGCAGGAACTGGCGCAGTTGCGTGAAGAAGTCGATGCAATGCGGGGCGAATTGGCAGCCTTGCGTTCCGACATGCATCAGGAACTGGCTTCCCTGCGCGCCAGCCAGGCGGTTTCTCCCATTTACGGCGACGCCATGCAACTGGCTGTCTCCGGCTACGATGCGGCCGCCATTGCCGAGCGGTGCGGCATTGCGCGGGCCGAGGCCGATTTGGTCGTGGCGCTGGCCAAGAGTCAGGAACATTGAGGGTGCCCATGGCAGAACAAACGACAGAAAGCGATAACGACAGCACGGCCGGCGAGCTGCGCGGCCAGTTGGTCAAGCGCCTCGCCGTGGCCGGTGTTCTGGTGGCGATCCTGCTCGGCGTGCTGGCCTTCTTCGATTACCTGGCCAATCCGCCCGACGAGGCTGAACCGACCGTGTTCACACAGCCGGTGCCGGTGGCGCCGAAAAAGGAAGTGTCGCAGCCGGTCACGCCGACAGAAAACCTGCCGGAACCACCGGCCCCCGAAAAGGCCGAGGCAGCGGTCGAGGCGCCGCCGCCACCGAGCGTCGAATCCCCGCCGGCGGCCGTTGTCGAGGTCAAGCCGGCGCCTGCGGCGGAGAGCCGGCCGGTGGTCACTGCCAAGCCGGAGCCGGCCGTCCGCCTGGCGCCGACGCCAGCGCCGAAAGCCGTTATCCAGCCGCCGGTGGCCGCAGTGCCGGAAGCGACGACTGCACCGTCCAATCTGCCGCCGGCAGCCAAGGCTGCGCCGGCTGAGTCGGCACCCGCCAGGCCGGCCGCCCGTCTGGTCGAAACCAAACCGTCGGCTCCTGCCCAGCCGCCTGTCGTCAATCGGCTGTTTTCCGGTTTTCTGCTGCAGGCCGGCGTTTTTTCCAGCGCCCAGCGGGCCGAGGAACTGCATGCCAAGCTGACCCTGAGCGGTGTGCCGTCAACGCTGGAAACCCGGGTCCAGGTCGGCCCGTTCCGCACCCGCCAGGAGGCCGAGGCCGCGCAGGCCAAATTGAAGCAACTGGGGGTCGAAACCATCCTGGTGCCGCCCAAGGGCAAGTACTAGCCGCAGCCTGTCCGCTCCTTGGCGGCGGAATGGTTTTCAGCCACTCATCGCCACAGCGGGTCTTCGATCAGCGAAAGCCCGGCGGTCGCGGCAGGCCCAGGTTGCGCCGGATGTCGCGGTGCAGGCGCATCGGCGGCGGCAGGGGCATGGCGCCGTGCCGGCCATGGTTGTAATGCGGGCCCCCGTGATGATGCCTGCTGCCATAACTGTCGTAATGACGGTGCCCCGACTGGTAGTAGATGGTGGTTCCCGGGTAGCCATAGGCCGGGTAGGTTTCGACATAGGCCGGACGATGCTGGTAGCCAGCCGGGTAGGTCGGGACGACCGTGCACGCACCCAGGCCGACGAGCAGGAGGGCGGCCAGGCCGAGGCGAAGAATGCGTTGCTGAAGGTTCATGGTGTTCGTTTCCGTTGACTACCTGAGCAAGTAACGCAGTAGGGCGTCCGCCGGCCTACGTTGCCAGGGTGCCGGTTTGTAACAATTTTTAAGTTCAGGCTTCGGCAGCCTTGCGCAGGCGCCTGGCAAAGACGTTCATCTCCTTGGCGGCCTGGATGTCGCCGCGGGCGTCGGCCACCGCAATCCCTTTCTCGTAGGCAGCCAGTGCGCCGCTCTCGTCGCCACTGGCAAGGAGTGCCTTGCCGAGGGCCTTCCAGGCGGCGGAATAGTTCGGGTCGCGGTCGACGGCGGCCTGAAAGGCTGCGGCGGCTTGGGCCGGGGATTCGGCCTTCAGGTACTCATTGCCGAGAGAAAAGCGGAGCAGGGCGCCGTCGCGCGGGCCGCCAAGCATTTTTTCCAGGGATTCGATGCGTGGGTTCATCTAGAATTGCCGTTTCGATTGTTAGACAGGAAGTTTCCCATGGCCAAGACCATCATCGCCACACCGAACGCCCCGGCCGCCATCGGCACCTATTCACAGGCCGTCCGGGTCGGCGACACCGTGTATCTGTCGGGGCAGATCGGCCTCGATCCGGCCTCCATGCAAATGGTAGACGGCATCGACGCGCAAATCGTTCGCGTTTTCGACAATCTGAAGGCGGTGGCCGAAGCCGCCGGCGGCTCGCTGGCCGATGTGGTCAAGCTCAACGTCTTCCTGACCGACCTGGCCAACTTCGCCAAGGTCAATACAACGATGGCCCAGTATTTCAGCGAGCCCTTCCCGGCCCGTGCGGCGGTGGGTGTCAAGGAACTGCCGCGCGGTGCGCTGGTCGAGGCCGATGCCGTGATGTTCGTGGGCGACTAAGCAGCGGATGACTCAGGCCGGGGGCAATCCCCCGATTCGCGCTTCCGAGGCCCTGCTCAAGAAGCTCGCCAAGATCGGCCTCCATAGCGAGGCCGATTTGCTGGTGCATTTGCCGCTGCGCTACGAGGACGAGACGCGCATCACGCCGGTCGAGCGAGCCTTTGGCGGCGAGCCGGTGCAGGTCGAGGTGGTCGTGCACAGCAACGAGCTGCAGTTCCGGCCGCGGCGGCAGATGGTGGTGCGGGCCGGGGACGGCACGGGCGACATCACGCTGCGTTTTTTCAGCTTCTACCCGAGCCAGCAGGCGGCCCTGAGCGTCGGCTCGCGCATCCGGGCCTTTGGCGAGGTGCGCGGTGGTTTCTTCGGGGCCGAGATGGTGCATCCGCGCTTCCGCAAGGTGGTCGATGACGAGCCGCTGCCCGAGGCGATGACGCCGATTTATCCGTCCACCGCCGGACTGGCCAATTCGGCCTTGCAGAAGCTGATCGGCAAGGCGCTGGCGACGGGCGATATGTCCGAAACCCTGCCCGAGGAGCTGCGCCAGCGCCTGAAACTGCCCGCCCTGGCGCGCAGCCTGAAATTCCTGCACAACCCGCCGCCCGGTACCGAGCTGGACACGCTGCACGCGCGCAACCACCCGGCCTGGCGGCGGGTCAAGTTCGATGAGGTGCTGGCCCAGCAGTTGTCGCTGCGCCGTGCCTACCTGGCGCGCCGCGAGCAGGGGGCGCCGGTGCTGCGGGCGCGCGACAACCTCGGCGCCCGCTTGCTCGACAGCCTGCCCTTCGGCCTGACCGGGGCGCAGGCGCGGGCGATGGCCGAGATTGGCGCCGATCTGGCGCAGCCGCACCCGATGCACCGCCTGCTGCAGGGCGATGTCGGGGCGGGCAAGACCATCGTCGCTGCGCTGGCGGCCTGCCAGGCGATTTCGGCCGGCTGGCAGGCGGCCTTCATGGCACCGACCGAGATCCTGGCCGAGCAGCATTTCCTGAAGCTCTCGGGCTGGCTGGAGCCGCTCGGCGTCAAGGTGGCCTGGTTGTCGGGCAGCCTGAAGAGCAAGGCCAGGCGCGAGCAACTGGCGGCGACGGCAAGCGAGGCGCAGCTGATCGTCGGTACGCATGCGCTGATCCAGGAGGGCGTCGATTTCGCGCGGCTCGGCCTGGCCATCGTCGATGAACAGCACCGCTTCGGCGTGGCGCAACGGCTGGCCTTGCGCAAGAAGGGCAACAACCCGCACCAGTTGATGATGTCGGCCACGCCCATCCCGCGCACGTTGGCCATGAGCTACTACGCCGACCTCGACGTGACCGTGCTCGACGAACTGCCGCCCGGCCGCACGCCGATCAAGACCCGGCTGGTCGCCGACAACCGGCGCGAGGACGTGGTCGGCTTCGTCAAGAAGCATGTCGAGGAGGGGCGGCAGGCCTATTGGGTCTGCCCGCTGATCGAGGAATCGGAAGCCCTCCAGTTGCAGACGGCGCAGGATACCTACGAGCAGCTGTCGCAGGACTTGCCGGAACTGCGCGTCGGGCTGGTGCATGGGCGTCTGAAGGCCGATGAGAAGCAGGCAGTGATGGCCGCCTTCGCGGCGGGCGATATCGATGTGCTGGTGGCGACGACGGTGATCGAGGTCGGCGTCGATGTGCCGAATGCCAGCCTGATGGTGATCGAGCATGCCGAGCGCTTCGGGCTATCGCAATTGCACCAGTTGCGCGGCCGGGTCGGGCGCGGCCAGTACGAATCGAGCTGCGTGCTGATCTATGCCGGGCCGCTGGGGGAGATCGCCCGCCAGCGGCTGAAGATCATTTTCGAGAACACCGACGGCTTCGAGATCGCCCGCCAGGACTTGCAGATACGAGGTCCAGGCGAATTCGTCGGGGCGCGGCAGAGCGGCGTGCCGCTGTTGCGCTATGCCGACCTGGAGCTGGACGCCGATCTGGTCGACATGGCGCGCGAGGTAGCCGAGACCATGCTGGTCGAGCATCCTGCCCTGGCCGAGAAGCACCTGCAGCGCTGGCTCGGCTCGCGCGAGGAGCTGCTCAAGTCCTGACGCGCGGCGGGCTCAGGCGGCGCGCGGGCGCTGCGCCGAAGCCAGGATGCCGTCGCACAGCGTCTTCAATGCCGGCATTGCCCGGCCCTCGCGCAGCGAGATCATGCCGGTCGGCACCAGCGCGATATCCGGCGGTACCCTTTCGATGACCAGGTCGGCAGCATGTGCCGACTGCTCGACGACGCGCCGTGGCATCAGCGTCCAGCCGAGGCCGACGGCGATGCAGCCGAGGATGCCTTCCAGCGTGCCGAATTCCATGGCGTCGGCGATGGCATGGCCTTGTTTGCGCTGCCAGGCGATGGCGCGGGTGCGGTAGGCGCAGCCTTCGCGGAACAGGATGAGCGGCAGAAGGACGGGATCGGTACCGGCGGCATGCACCTGGACCAGTTCCTCGACGACCAATTCTTCGAAGCGCAGGTCGGGGTGGATGACCGGGCCGGCGACGAAAGCGCAATCGAGCTTGTGGTCGAGCACCTTCTCGGTCAGCTTGGTGGTGGTGTCGGTGAAGACGCGCAGTTCAAGCCGTGGATGGGTGGCCCGCACGGCCTTCAGGGCACTGGGCAGGTGCAGGGCGGCGAAGGTTTCCATGGCGCCGATGCGCAGTTCGCCGACGCTTTCGCCCACCTGGCGCACGGCGCTCGCCGTCTGCCGTTCCAGCGCCAGCATGCGGCGGGCGTAGTCGAGCAGCACGCGGCCGGAGGGGGCGAGTTCCAGACCGCGGCCCTTGCGGAAGAAAAGCTCGGCACCCAGTTCTTCTTCCAGCTTGCGGATGCGGCCGGTGACGTTGGACTGCACGGTGTTCAGCTTGCGCGAGGCGGCCAGGATGCCGCCTTCCTCGACGACGGCCTGGAAGGTGCGGAGGGCGATCAGTTCCATGGTGTTATCTCAATAAAAGAACGGTTTGTTCTTGATAAATCATTTGTGCAGATAATTTAGCGCGGATATCGTGGCGTTTCAAGCCTAAAAAGGAGAACGACCATGAGCTCGCAGAGAGAGCGCTTCAAGGTGCTGGGGGCCGGGATATTCAGCCTGATCCTGGTGCTCGGCGTCGCCCGCTTCGCCTATACGCCGCTGTTGCCGATCATGCAGCAGCAGGCCGGGCTGGGCCTGGCCGAGGCTGGCTGGCTGGCGGCGCTGAACTACGCCGGCTACCTGAGCGGCGCACTGATCGCCTCGCTGATCAGCGACCTGGTGCTCAAGGACCGGCTGTATCGCATCGGCCTGGTCGTCGCCATTGTCAGCACGGCGATGATGGGCCTGACCACCGACCCCTGGGTGTGGATGCTGTCGCGCTTCATCGCCGGCCTGTCCAGCGCGGCCGGCATGCTGCTCGGTACCGGGCTGATCCTCAACTGGCTGATCCGCCATAACCACCGGCCGGAACTGGGCATCCACTTTTCCGGCATCGGCCTCGGCATCGCCGGCTGCTCGGTGGCCGTCTGGCTGATGGGCGGCACGCTGGACTGGCGCGAGCAGTGGTTCGTCTTCACGGCGCTGGCCTGCCTGCTCATCGTGCCGGCCCTGGCCTGGCTGCCGGCGCCGGACACCAGCCCGCTGACGAAAAGCGGCGCCCCGATGCACGACAACCCGCCCAGCCGGCTCTATCTCGGCCTGTTCATGGCCGCTTATTTCTGTGCCGGCTTCGGCTACGTGATCAGCGCCACCTTCATCGTCGCCATCGTAGACAAGCTGCCGGGGCTGCAGGGGCAGGGGGCGCTGGCTTTCCTCGCCATCGGCCTGGCGGCGGCACCAGCCTGCATCAACTGGGATTTCATCGCCCGCTACATCGGCGATTTGAATGCGCTGATCCTCGCGGCACTGTTGCAAATCGTCGGCATCGTGCTGCCGGTGGCGGTCGGCGGCCTGATTCCGACCCTGTTCGGCGCCCTGCTCTTTGGCGGCACCTTCATCGGCATGGTCAGCCTGGTGCTCACCATGGCCGGACGCTTCTACCCGACGCGGCCGGCCAAGATGATGGGCAAGATGACCATTTCCTACGGCGCAGCGCAGATCATCGGGCCGGCCGTTGTCGGCTGGCTGGCGACCCGCCTCGGCGACTATTCGATCGGCCTCTACCTGGCCGGCGGCATGATGGTGGTCGGCACGGTGCTGTTGGCTATACTCAAGCTCGTTGAGAAGCGGGATGCCGCCGTGGCGCTGCAGCCCTGCCTGCAAAACTGACCAAGGAGACGAGGATGTTCAAGGGAATACTGATCGAGAAGGACGACGCCGGCTACCGCGCCGCGGTGAAGGACATCGACGAGGCGCAGTTGCCCGAGGGCGACGTGACGGTGCGCGTCGAGCGTTCGTCGCTGAACTACAAGGACGGCCTGGCGATCACCGGCAAGGGCCCGGTGGTGCGCAAATTCCCGATGGTGCCGGGCATCGATATTGCCGGTACGGTCGAGGCCAGCGACAACCCGGACTACAAGGCCGGCGACCGCGTGGTGCTCAACGGCTGGGGTGTCGGCGAAACGCACTGGGGCGGCCTGGCCCAGAAGGCGCGCCTGAAGGGCGACTGGCTGGTGCCGCTGCCGGATGCTTTCACGGCGCAGCAGGCCGTGGCCATCGGCACCGCCGGTTATACCGCCATGCTGTGCGTGCTGGCGCTGGAGAAGCATGGCGTCAAGCCGGCCGACGGCGAGATCGTCGTCACCGGGGCGGCGGGCGGCGTGGGCAGCGTGGCGATTGCCGTGCTCAGCAAGCTGGGTTACACGGTGGTCGCCGTCAGCGGCCGGCCGGAAGAAGCGGATTACCTGAAGCAGTTGGGGGCGAGCGAAGTGCTGGAGCGCAGCGCCTTCTCGGCACCCGGCAAGCCGCTCGGCAAGGAGCGCTGGGCGGGGGCGGTGGATGTGGTGGGTAGCCACACGCTGGCCAACATCTGCGCCACCACCCGGTACCGCGGCGTGGTCACCGCCTGCGGCCTGGCCGGCGGCATGGATTTGCCGGCCAGCGTGGCGCCCTTCATCCTGCGCGGCGTAACGCTGGTCGGCATCGACAGCGTGATGTGCCCGCGTCCGGACCGGCTGGTGGCCTGGCAGCGCCTGGCCCGCGATCTCGATCCCGCCAAGCTCGGCCTGATGACGCACGAGGTATCGCTGGCCGAGGCCATTCCGACGGCGGCCCGGCTGATGGAAGGCAAGGTACGCGGCCGGGTGGTCGTGGACGTGAATCGCTGAGCCGATGCCCTACGTCAACATCAAGATCACCCGCGAGGGCGTCACCGCCGAACAGAAGGCGCGCCTGATCCAGGGCGCGACGCAACTGCTGGTCGATGTGCTGGGGAAGAATCCGCAGACCACCGTGGTCGTCATCGACGAGGTGGATACCGACAACTGGGGGATCGGCGGCGAGCCGGTCACCCTGCGTCGGGCACGCGGCAGTTGAGGCCTGCCCGTGCCGTAAAAACGTATCGCGGCCGGAACTTTTCGGGAACAGCTTGTCTATATGGGCTCAAATACAACCCATCGACAGAGGCATTACATGGACGAGCTTTCCACTTTCGGCATCGGTTTTGCAGCGCTCATTCTCACGCTGGCCTGCTTCATGGCATCCCGGCTGGCATCGAAGAAGGCCTACCACTAAGCTGCGATACAGGCGCCGATTGCCGGCGCAAAGCCAGAAAAGCCGGGGTTTCCCGGCTTTTTTACGTGAGGAATTCCTCGATCAGCCGCGCCACTTCCTCCGGCTGGTCGTGGTGCAGCATGTGGTCGGCGTTGTCGATCCAGCGTTCGGTCAATTGCGCAAAGCAGGCCTGGCGGGCTTCCCAGTCGCCGGGGCGCTGTTCGAAATCGCGCACCACCCAGGACTGGCGGCCGGCTACCCACAACACCGGGCAGCGCGCTTCGCGCCAGATGGCCATCGACTCTTCCAGACGGAACAGGTAGGGCGAGAAGTTCTTGTGCCACGGGTCGCCGTTCCAGATCACGCCATGCCGGCGCTCGCCGGCCTTGTTGTGCCCCTCGCCGATCTTGGCCAGGTGGCGGGACAGATAGTCGGCGCGCTCGGCGCTCAGGAAGCGGTCGGTCTTCATCAGGCGGCGGGCGAAATCGGCGCGGTCGCGATAGACGTGCAGCTTGGGCACGGCGCGCGTCTGGTTCAGCCATTGCCGGTAGCGTTCGGCTGCCATGTCCGGCGTGGTCGGGGCAATGCCGAAACCGTCCAGGGTGACCACCTGCGCGACCCGCTCGGGGCGGATGCCGGCGTACAGGCAGGAGAGGATGCCGCCCATGCTGTGGCCGACCAGGCGAACCTGCCCGTCCGGCGCGTAATGGTCGAGGATGGCCTCCATGTCGCCCATGTGCTCGGCGAAATAGTAGGGGCGGTGCAGCCATTGCGACGGGCCGAAACCGCGCCAGTCGGGGGCGACGATGTTCCAGTCGCGCTGCAGTTCGTCGACCACGAACTGGAAGGAGGCGGAAACGTCCATCCAGCCATGCAGCAGGAAAAGGGTGGGGGCCTCGGGCTTGCCCCAGCGCCGGATGTGCAGGCGGACATCCGGCAGGTCGAGATAGTCGGAACGGGAAGGGCGCATCATGGGGTCAGTTGCCGAGCAGTTTCTTCAGGGCCGCTTCCAGGCGCTCCGGCGTGAAGGGCTTGGACATCCAGCCGCTGGCCCCGGCGGCGCGGAAGGCGGTCTTCATGGCGTCGGATGTTTCGGTGGTCAGCACCAGGATGGGCACGTTCTGGTTGCTGCTCCCGGCGCGGATGGCCTTGACCATGCCCAGCCCGTCGAGGCCCGGCATGTTCTGGTCGGAGATGATCAGGTCGATCGGCTCCTGCCTGACGACCTCCAGCCCGGCGCGGCCGCCCGAGGCTTCGAGGATGCGATAGCCGGCGGGCTCCAGCGTGGCTCGCAGCATGTTGCGAATGGTGGTCGAATCATCGACCAGCAGAATGGTGGCCATGGCGGCTTCCTTTGGCGGTGTCATCAGTGGATCGGTGGAATTGTGCCACGTCAGGGCGTGTCGGCCGCGATCCTGACGGCCGGCAACAGTTCGTCCATGAAGGCATGCGCCGGCAGGGAAAGGATTTTCTGGCGCAAATGGACAACTGACCACGGCTGCTGCAGGGGGAAGCCGGCCACCTCCAGGATGCGTAGGCCTTCCTGCTCGGGATGCTCGCCCAGTACGTGGCGGGAAAGAATGGCGAGGCCCATGCCGCTGGCCACCAGGTCGCGAATCGCTTCGTTGCTGCCCAGCGCCAGCTTGACCTTGAGCGTCAGGCCGTTGGCGGCGAGGTGGCGGTCCACGGCCTTGCGCGTGCCGGAGCCGGTTTCGCGCAGCAGGAAGGGGTGGGGCACCAGGTCGGCCAGGCTGAGTGGGCCGGCGGGCAGGGGGTAGGCGGCCGGCGCCACGACGACGAGCGGGTTGTCGAGGAAGGGGGTGGCGACGACATCGAGTTCCTCGGGCGGGAAGGACATGATGTAGAGATCGTCCTCGTTGGCGCGCAGGCGCTCGATAATGCGGGCCCGGTTGGCGACTTCCAGTTCGATCTCGATATCCGGGTAGCGCTGGCAGAACGCGCCCAGCATGCGCGGCAGAAAATACTTGGCAGTGGTGACCAGGGCGACGCGCAGGCGCCCCTTCTTCAGCCCCTTCAGGGCATCGACCGCCGACTCGAAGCGATTCCAGCTGTCGTCCAGTTCGCGTGCCGTGCGCAGCAACTCCTGGCCGGCAGCGGTCAGGCGAATCTCGCGCCCGCTCTGTTCGAACAGGGGCAGCCCGACGCTCTCGGTGATCTGCCGGACCTGGATCGACACCGCCGGCTGGGTCAGGTGCAGGGCCTCGGCGGCACGCGAAAAGCTGCCCAGCCGGGCAACCGTGGCAAAGGTTTCGAGCTGGCGGAAAGTCAGGTGACAGCGCGGCATATAAGTATTTATAAATGATTTGTGTGAAAAAGTTTAATTGGATTTAATGGGTTGGGGCTGGAATAGTTCGCGCCATCGACATTGAGTGGTGTGTGCCATGCCTTTTGAACCGGTCATCCTTTTCTTCCTGCTCGGCCTGCTGGCCGGGCTGGCGCGTTCCGACCTGAAGATCCCGGCGGTGCTCTACGAATCGCTGAGCATCTTCCTGCTCCTCGCCATCGGTCTGAAGGGCGGCGTCGAGCTGGCCCGCCAGTCGCTGGCCGAACTGCTCCTGCCGGCGCTGGTCATCGTCGGCATCGGCGCCGTCCTGCCGCTGATCGCCTTTCCCGTGCTGCAGCGCCTGGGCAAGTTGTCGCGGGCCGATGCCGCCTCGGTGGCGGCACATTACGGCTCGGTCAGCGTCGTCACCTTCGCCGTGGGTGCTGCCTACCTGGCCAACCTGGGGGTGGACTACGAGGGCTACATGGTGGTCTTCCTGGTGCTGCTCGAATTCCCGGCCCTGATGATCGGCGTCTGGCTGGCCCGGCGCGGCCAGGGTGAATCCAACCTGGGCAAGGTGCTGCACGAGGTGTTCGCCGGCAAGAGCATCGTGCTGCTCGTTGGCGGCCTGCTCATCGGCTGGCTGGCCGGGGCCGATGGCCTGAAGCCGCTGGACAAGGTGTTCTTCGACCTGTTCAAGGGCCTGCTGGCGATATTCCTGCTCGAAATGGGGTTGGTGGCCGCCAGCCGGATCGGCGACCTGCGGCGGGCCGGCGCCTTCCTGCTCGGCTTCGCAGTGGTCATGCCGCTGTTCGCCGGCACGCTCGGCGCGCTGACCGCCAGCCTGCTCGGCCTGAGCGTCGGCGGCGCGGCGCTGCTCGCCACGCTCTACGCCAGCGCCTCCTACATTGCCGCCCCGGCAGCCATGCGCATCGCGGTGCCGGAAGCCAACCCGGCGCTCTCCATCGGCGCGGCGCTCGGCATCACCTTCCCGTTCAACCTGGTGATCGGGATTCCCGCCTACTATTGGCTGGCCAGCCAGCTGCAAGGAGTACTTTGATGAACGCATCCATGACTGCCAGCTATACCCGCCGCAGCCTGCTCACCGTGATCTGCGAAGCCTCGATCGAGTCCCTGGTCGCCGCCGATGCCCGGCGCCTGGGCGCCCACGGCTACACCGCCAGCGACGCCCGCGGCTGGGGTCAGCACGGCCAACGCGACGGCGGCTGGCCGCTCAGCGGCAACGTGCGCATCGACATCCTGTGCGAAGCGGCGGTGGCCGACGCCATTGCCGCCCACCTGCAGGCCACCTACTTCGCCAGCTATGCGATGGTCTGCTACCTGAGCGACGTGTCGGTGCTGCGTTCGGACAA
>JAEUOE010000280.1 GCA_016790885.1 Dechloromonas sp.
CTCGGCGGCGAATTCGTTGATTTCGAGGCCGAGGATGTTGTGGGGGCCGGTCTGCATGGTGATTTCGGGTTGCAGGCCGAGTTCGAGGGCGTCGATGTGGGCGCGTTTTTCGATGTCGCGCAGGGCCTTGAGGGCGAGGTAGAGGAAGTTGCCGCTGCCACAGGCCGGGTCGAGTACGCGGTAGTGGTTGAGGCGGAGCAGGAAGCCCTGGTAGGCCGCCCGGGAAGCCTTGCCCTGCCTGCTTTTCGGGCCGTCGCCAAGGCCCGTGGATAGGGCGTTTCGGACGGCTGCCCATTCGGCGGCGAGGGGTTCGCGGACGAGCGGGTCGATCAGTTTGGCGATGGTGCCGGTGTCGGTGTAGTGGGCGCCGAGCGGGGCGCGGGCGGCGGGGTCGAGGCCGCGTTCGAAGAGGGTGCCGAAGATGGTGGGGTCGATGGCGCGCCAGTCCATGTCGGCGGCGGCGCGGTGCAGGGCGTGGAGGTCGGCGGCGGTGAGGGGCGGCACGGCAATGCTCTTAAACAGGCCGCCGTTGAACCAGGCGATGTCGTGGTCGCCGTATTCGCCGCCGCGCTGCTGCATGGCGGTGAACAGTTTTTCGATGCGGCGGGCGGCCTTGTCGGCGTCGTCACCGGCATTGGCGAGGAGCTGGCTGAAGACGCCGGCGGGGAGCAGTTGTTCGTCTTCGGCGAACATGCAGAACAGGCACTGGACGAGGAAATGGGCGACGGCATCGCCGCTGCAGCCGCGCTCGCGCATGGCGGCGGCGAGCTGGGCGAACTGACCGGCGGCCTGGGCGGTGATGGCGGCGGTGGATTTCTCGGGGCGCAGCTTTTCGGGGTCGGTGAAGACCCAGGTGAGGAGCTGGCGTTTTTCCGGCTCGACGAGGTCGTCGATGCGGATTTCGCGCGGTTCGTCGGGGTAGCCGGTGAAGGCGGTGTGGATGACGATGCGCTCGCGGTCGCACACGACGAGGAGCGGCGGGTTGTCGAGTTGCAGGGCGTAGTCGGTGAGCTGCTTGAGGGCGGCGTTGAGGTCGCGCCCGGGTTTCTTGTTCTCCCAGCCGAAGTGGCCGCGCTTCCAGACATCGGCCCAGCCGTCGCCGCCATTGGCCTTCCTGGCGCCGCGCTCGAAGCAGTAGTTGTCGGGGTCGCGCGGTTTGGCCACGCCGAGCAGGTCGCAGAGGTCGTCGAAATGGGCCTGGGCGCCGGCGCGTTCGGTGAGCGGGTTGTTCTTCCAGGTGGCGATGAATTGTTCGGGGGTCATGGCGCGGCGGGCGGCGGGGAAAGGCTGCAGTGTAGCGATGCCGATGGAATTGGGGAAATGGCGGGCGGCAGCGGGAAAGGGCTGGAGGGGGCCGGAATGGCGGTTTCCGGCTAGCATGGCGGCTTGCCGTGAGTGACCCGAGTGCGCCGTGAAAACCCTGTTGTTGTACCTGCTGACCGCCGTGGCCGAGATTGTCGGCTGCTACCTGCCCTACCTGTGGCTGCGTGAGGGGCGCAGCGTGTGGTTGCTGCTGCCGGCGGCGGCCAGCCTGGCGCTGTTCGCCTGGTTGTTGTCGCTGCATCCGGCGGCTGCCGGGCGGGTGTATGCGGCGTATGGCGGGGTGTATATCGGCGTGGCGATCCTCTGGCTGTGGGCAGTGGATGGCATCCGGCCGACGGCGTGGGATGCGCTGGGCTCGGCGGTGGCGCTGGCCGGCATGGCGATCATCGTCTTCGCGCCGCGCGGGAGCTGAGCCGGTGGCCAGTTTGCGTGAGGAATTCCTGGCTGGCGTGCGTGCCGAGTTGCCGCTGCTGCTCGGTGTCGTGCCCTTCGGCATGATCTTCGGGGTGCTCGGCCTGGCGGCGGGGCTGCCGGGCTGGGCGGTGGTGCTCAGTTCGTCGCTGATCTTCGGTGGCTCGTCGCAGGTGGTTTTTGCGCAGTTGTGGGGAGCGGGGGCGCCGCCGGCGGTATCGGTGGCCACGGTGGGCGTGGTGAATCTGCGCCACCTGCTGTACAGCGCGGCGGTGGCGGAGTACCTGCGCGCCCTGCCGTGGCGCTGGAAATTGCTGCTCGCCTACCTGCTGACCGACGAGGCTTTCGCCGCCGCCTTGC
>JAEUOE010000260.1 GCA_016790885.1 Dechloromonas sp.
GCCGAAAACCCGGTTCTTGCCAGCCCGCTTGGCCAGGTACATGGCCTTGTCCGCCCGGCGAATGGCATCACCCCCCGACTCGTCGGCACCCACCTGCGCCACGCCGGCGCTGAAGGTAATCAACACTTTCTCGCTGCCGGACAGGTAAATTGCCTTGGTCAACTCGCGCTGCAGGCGGGTGATCACCTCGACCCCTTCGGCCAGCGCGGTGTCGGGCATCAGGATGACGAATTCCTCGCCACCGTAGCGGGCCAGGGTATCGCTCGGCCGGATGTGGCGGCGCGTCACGTCGGCCAGGTGCACCAGTGCGCCGTCACCCGCATCGTGGCCGAGGCGGTCATTCAGCAGTTTGAAATTGTCGATATCGAGCAGACTGACCGACAACGGGGTGTCCTTGCGCCGCATGCTGGAGATTTCGCGGACCAATGCTTCGTCCAGCCCCTTGCGGTTGAGGGCATCGGTCAACGGGTCATGGCGGGCCAGGGCGCTGGCATTGTCGAGTTCCTGGTGCAACTGGATCAACTCGGCCTCGGTGACCTCGACCTTGGCCTGCAGGGAGCGCAACTGCTCGCGGGAATGCGCCGACTCCTCGGCCATCGCATGGGTTGCCGAAATAACGCCGTCAATCAGTCGCTTCAATTCCTCCGGCGAGCTCACCTGCTCGATCTGGCGTGCCGTTTCCTCGATCTGCGACTCGAAGGCGCTGCTCGACTGGTTCATTGCCGCCAGGCTGTCGATGAATTCGGAGAGCATGCCGCGCATTTCCTGCTGCGCTGCCACCGAGCGCGCCTTGGCCCGCCCCTGCTTCTCCAGCACATCGCGCATGCGGCGCTCCATCTCGTCGAGGTGGCGCAGGGTCAGCGGCGGCGTGATGCTGGCCAGCAGGCCGTCGACCTGGCCCTTCAGCCAGCTGTCGTCGATGCTCAGTTCGCTGATGTTGTCGACCAGCAGGTGCAGCAGCTTGAGCAGCGAATCGCGGATTTCGAGTTGCTCCTCGACTACGGCGCGCACATGGTAGGTCAACATCTCCAGGGCGCCATTCACTGCCGGCACCGGGACCGTCGGCTGTTTGAGCAGGAGGAGCAGTTCGGCCGCCGCCGCCAGCGAGCGCGGATTGTCGCTGCCGAACGAAGGCAAAAGACTTTCGACGAAACGCACCAGGCCGAGGGCGAACTGCGTTGGCAGCACTTCCTGCACCACGTGCTCCACCGCTTCGCTCCGCCCGGCCAGGACAAAGGCCTGCAGCGCCTCGGTCACGCCCTGCCAGCTCCGCTGCACGATGGCCCGGCCGAGGTTGTCGAGCTCGGCCTCCTGCGCTTCACCGCGCGGCACGAGGGTGGCGGCCAGCTGGCGGAGCGGCGCTTCGGCAAACGGCGGCAAATCGGGCAAGCCGGCGATTTCGTTGTAGCAGGACTGAAAATTGGCCGGAGTCGGCGGCAAATGGCGCACCGCCAGGCGCTTTAGGGCTTCCCGTGCAATATCGGTCGGATTTTTCGATTCGTTCATGAACGCGCAGGCGGCGGTAGCGGGTTGCTCGACAAGCAGCAGCGATAAGGGACTCAGTTTATCGCATCGCCCACCCCGGCTGGAAACATTGTGGACAGCCGGCCAAGGCTCGCCAAGTACCAAATTGGCGGGGCGCTGCCGGCGTTGGCGTGTTAGGATGCTCGTTTGATTTTGCCGGCCATTTTCCGTCCCATGCGCCTTTTCCGCCTGCTCAAGATCGCCTCCGTCGCCAGCCGTTTCGGCCTCGACGAGATGGTGCTCGAACACGAGCCGAGCGGTCGCCTGGTACGCTTCGCCAACGCCCTGCAGTTCTGGCGCAACCTGTCGGCGCCGCGGGCCGAGCGCCTGCGCCTGGCGCTGGAATCCCTCGGCCCCATCTTCGTCAAGTTCGGCCAGGTGCTATCCACCCGGCGCGACCTGATGCCGCCCGATATCGCCGACGAACTGGCCCGCCTGCAGGACCGCGTCCCCCCCTTCGATTCCGCACTCGCGCTGCAGGAAATCGAGAAGGCCTACGGCCGCCCGGCGCACGAGATTTTTGCCGAATTCGACCCGGTGCCGGTAGCCTCGGCCTCCATCGCCCAGGTCCATTTCGCCCGCTTACGTGAAGAAGACGGTGGCCACGAAGTCGCCGTCAAGATCCTGCGTCCGAACATGCTGGCCGTCATCGAGCACGACCTGGCCCTGATGGACAACCTGGCCATGCTGCTCGAAAAGCTGTGGCAGGACGGCAAGCGCCTCAAGCCGCGCGAAGTGGTGGCCGAGTTCGCCAAGTACCTGAAGGATGAGCTCGACCTGATGCGCGAGGCGGCCAATGCCTCGCAACTTCGGCGTAATTTCACCGACTCGAAGCTGCTCATCGTGCCCGAAGTGCATTGGGAT
>JAEUOE010000274.1 GCA_016790885.1 Dechloromonas sp.
GGTGCCGGTGTGCCGGCCATCGCTTGCGGCAACATCTCGCCGTCAGCGCTCGATGCGCTGATGGATGCGCAGGATGCGGGGGCTTTGCCGCAGGTTTGGGTCCTGGAGCTCTCCAGCTTCCAGCTGGAAACGACACACCACCTGCATGCCGCCGCGGCGACCGTGCTCAATCTGTCGGAAGATCACCTCGACCGCTACGCCGGCAGCCTGGCCAATTACGCGGCCGCCAAGTCGCGCATCTTCCAGGGCAAGGGCGCGATGATCCTCAATCGCGACGATGACTGGTCGATGGCGAACGGGCGTTGTGGCCGCAAGATGATCACCTTCGGCCTGAACCCGGCTCCGCGCGGTGTCGATTACGGCTTCGTCGATGGCGTCATCGTGCGCGGCAAGGAAAAGCTGGTGGCCTTGGCCGACCTGCAACTGTCCGGCCTGCACAACGCCGCCAACGCCATGGCCGCCTTGGCGCTGTGCGAGGCGCTTGGTGTCGCGCCGGAGCGCCTGGTGGCGCCGCTGAAGACCTTCAAGGGTTTACCGCATCGCGTCGAAACGGTCGCCGAGATCGACGGCGTGCTCTACGTTGATGACTCCAAGGGCACCAATGTCGGCGCCACGCTGGCCGCCATCGAAGGCATGGGCCGCAAGGTCGCCATCGTGCTCGGTGGCGACGGCAAGGGGCAGGATTTTTCGCCGCTCAAGCCGGCTCTGGAAAAGCACGGCCGCGCCGTGGCCCTGATCGGCCGCGATGCCGCCGCGATCGGCATGGCACTCGAAGGCAGTGGCGTGCCGACCCGCATCGTCGGCGACATGGACAGTGCCGTGCGCTGGCTGGCCGCCCAGGCCGAGGTCGGCGACTGCGTGCTGTTGTCGCCGGCCTGCGCCAGTCTCGACATGTACAAGAACTACGCCCACCGCGCCCAGGCCTTCATCGACGCGGTGCAGGGGTTGCAGCCATGATGATCGGCGCCCTCGACGCTCCCCGTCGCCAGGTGGCGGAAATCGACTACGCCCTGCTGTGGAGCGTGCTGATCCTGCTGTTCACCGGCCTGGTCTTCGTCTATTCGGCCTCCATCGCGATTGCCGAGGGCGGCCGTTCGACCGGTCATCAGCCTGCCTACTACCTGGTCCGCCAGGGTGTTTTCCTGTGCATCGGCCTGGTCGCCGCTGCCGTCACCTTCCAGGTGCCGCTCAAGCTCTGGCAGCGCTACGCGCCTTACCTGTTCATGGCCGGCGTCGTGCTGCTGGCACTGGTCCTCATTCCCGGCATCGGCCGCGACGTCAATGGTGCCCGCCGCTGGATCTCGCTCGGCTTTGCCAACCTGCAGCCGTCCGAACTGATGAAGTTGTTCGCCGTGCTCTACGCGGCCGACTACACGGTGCGCAAGATCAATGTCATGCATGACCTGAAGCAGGCCTTCCTGCCCATGTTCGGGGCCATGGCGGTGGTCGGCGGCCTGCTGCTCAAGGAGCCGGACTTCGGCGCCTTCGTGGTGATCATCTCCATTGCCATGGGCATCCTCTTCCTGGGCGGCCTCAAGGCGCGCCTGTTCGCCATGCTCATCGTCGGCCTGCTCATCGCCTTCACGATCATGATCGTCGTTTCGCCCTACCGCCGCGACCGGGTGTTCGGTTTCATGGACCCGTGGGCCGATGCCTACGGCCGTGGCTACCAGCTGTCGCACTCGCTGATCGCCTTCGGGCGCGGTGAGCTGTTCGGCGTCGGCCTCGGCGCCAGCGTCGAAAAACTGTTCTACCTGCCGGAAGCCCACACCGACTTCCTGCTTGCGGTGATCGCCGAAGAACTCGGTTTCTTCGGTGTGCTGGCTGTCATCGCCCTGTTCGCCATCCTCGTCCAGCGCGCCTTCGCCATCGGCCGCCAGTGCGTGCAGCTCGATCGCCTCTACCCGGCCCTGGTCGCCATGGGCATGGGCGTCTGGTTCGGCGTGCAGTCCTTCATCAACATGGGCGTGAACATGGGCCTGCTGCCGACCAAGGGGCTGACCCTGCCGCTGATGAGCTTTGGCGGATCGGGCATCGTGGCCAACTGCATCGCCCTGGCGATCCTGCTCCGCGTTGATTGGGAAAATCGCC
>JAEUOE010000002.1 GCA_016790885.1 Dechloromonas sp.
GTGGAGCGGCATGGGTTTCCTGGCCATTTTCGGCACTGCCATCGCCTACACCTGGTTCACCGACGCCGTGCATCGCCTCGGCGCCGGCCACGCCTCCATCTTCATCAATCTGGTGCCGGTCTTCGCCGTGCTGCAGGCTGCGGTATTGCTCGACGAACGCCTCGGCCTGGCCGTTCTGGCCGGGGGCTCGCTGGTCATCGCCGGCGTATGGCTCACCAGCTATCAAATGGGAAAGACAACATGATTCTCACGCAAGAACAGTAAATGATCCGCGACTCGATGCGCGCCTTCGCCCAGGAACGCCTCGCCCCCTTCGCCGCCGAATGGGACCGGGAGCACACCTTCCCGGCCGAGGCCCTGAAGGAGCTGGGTGAACTCGGCGCCATGGGCATGGTCGTGCCCGAGCAATGGGGCGGCGCCGGCATGGACTACATGAGCCTGGTGCTGACGCTGGAAGAGATCGCCGCTGGCGATGGCGCGACCTCGACCATCGTCTCGGTGCAGAACTCGCTGGCCTGCGGCATCCCCAACAAGTACGGCACCGACGCCCAGAAGGAAGAATGGCTCAAGCCGCTGGCCCGTGGCGAGAAGCTCGGCTGCTTCTGCCTGACCGAGCCGCACACCGGCTCCGACGCGTCCGCCATCACCACCCGCGCCGACCGTGACGGCGACCATTTCGTGCTGAACGGCGTCAAGCACTACATCACCACCGGCAGCCACGCCGATGTCGCCATCGTTTTCGCCGTCACCGACAAGGCAGCCGGCAAGAAGGGCATCTCCTGCTTCCTGGTGCCGACCGCGACGCCGGGCTACAAGGTCGCCCGCATCGAGCGCAAGATGGGCCAGCACGCCTCCGACACCGCCCAGATCGTCTTCGAGGACTGCCGCATTCCGGCCTCGGCCCTGCTCGGCAAGGAAGGCGAAGGCTACAAGATCGCCCTCTCCAACCTGGAAGCCGGGCGCATCGGCATCGCCGCCCAGTCGGTCGGCATGGCCCGCGCCGCTTTCGAGGCGGCTGTCGCCTACGCCAAGGAGCGCGTCACCTTCGGCGTGCCGATCATCGAACACCAGGCAGTCAATTTCCGCCTGGCCGACATGGCCACCCGGATCGACGCTGCCCGCCTGATGGTCTGGCGTGCCGCCACCCTCAAGGATGCCGGCAAGCCCTGCCTGGTCGAAGCCTCGATGGCCAAGATGTACGCCTCCGAGATGGCCGAGAAGGTCTGCTCCGACGCCATCCAGATTCATGGCGGCTGCGGCTACACCGATGAAACGGCGGTCGAACGCATCGCCCGCGACGTGCGCATCACGCAGATCTACGAAGGCGCCAACGATATCCAGCGCCTGGTGATCGGGCGCAGCATCGCCGCCGATTAAGCCCCACCGCGCGGTCGACCGGAACACACAAGAAATTCCGGCGACCGCGACCCACAGAGGAGACAAGACATGAACACCAGCGACAAGACCCCGATCGACTTCTGGTTCGATTTTTCCAGCCCCTACGGCTACCTGATGAGCGAGAAGATCGACGCCGTCGCCGCCGCCCACGGCCGCAAGGTACGCTGGCACCCGGTACTGCTCGGCGTCATTTTCCAGGCCACCGGCTCGCGGCCGCCCGTGGATGGCGTTTCCGCCAAGGCGACGTACATGTTCAACGATTTCCATCGTTCGGCCCGCCACCTGGGCATTCCCTACAACCCACCCAGCCGCTTCCCGCTGCCGACGCAGAATGCCGCCCGCGCCTACTACTGGCTGCACGGCCAGGATTGCGCGCTGGCGCGCCGGTTCGCCCATGCCGTCTATCGCGCCTTTTTTGTAGACGATCTCGATATTTCGTCACCGGACACCGTGCTCGACATCGCCGACCGACTCGGCATCGACCGCGAACAGCTGGCCGCCGCACTGCAGGCTCCTGAAGTGAAAGCCCGCCTCAAGGAGGAATGCGAGCAGGCGCTGGCTGCCGGCGTCTTCGGCTCGCCGCACGTCGTTATCGACGGCGAGCCCTTCTTCGGCGCCGACCGTCTGCCGCAGATCGAGCACTGGCTGCAGACCGGCGGCTTTTGAGCACACCATGAAACGACTCTGCGTCTTCTGCGGCTCCAATGCCGGCACTAACCCGATCTATCGCGCCGAAGCCGAAAAGCTCGGCCGCCTGCTCGCCGCGCGTGGCATCGAACTGGTCTACGGCGCCGGCAACATCGGCCTGATGGGCGCCGTGGCCGATGCCTGCCTGGCGGCCGGCGGCACGGTCATCGGCATCATCCCGGAAGCCCTGATGGGTAAGGAAGTCGCCGGCCGCGCCGTCGATCACCGCAGTTTGACCCGTATCGAGGTGGTCGATTCGATGCACACGCGCAAGGCGCGCATGGCCGAGTTGTCCGACGGTTTCATCGCCCTGCCCGGCGGTTTCGGCACCTTCGAGGAATTCTGCGAAATCCTGACCTGGGGCCAGCTCGGCTTTCACCAGAAGCCGATGGGCCTGCTCAACGTCAATGGTTTCTACGACCCGCTGCTGGCCATGTTCGACCGCGCCGTGACCGATGGTTTTCTGCGCGCGCAGAACCGGGCGATGGCGCTGGCCGACACCGGGATCGACAGCCTGCTGGCGCAGATGGAGGCCTATCGGGCCGAGCCGGTCAGCAAATGGCTGAAAGAGGAAAAACAGTTGTAGCAATCACCCGATTCATTTTTTTCAGGCAACGCACACAGAAAAGAAGCGAGGAGACATGACCATCCTGAAATCCCAACTCAACCCGCGCGGCGCGGACTTCCAGGCCAACGCATCGGCCATGCGCACGCTGGTCGACGACCTGCACGAGAAGGTCGACAAGATCGCCCTCGGCGGCCCGGAAGCCGCGCGCCAGAAACACCTGGCGCGCGGCAAGCTGCTGCCGCGCGAGCGGGTCAACGGCCTGCTCGACCCCGGCACGCCCTTCCTGGAGATCGGCCAGTTCGCCGCCTACGGCATGTACGGCGGCGACGTGCCGGCGGCGTCGGTGATCGCCGGCATCGGCCGCGTCCATGGCGTCGAATGCATGGTGGTGGCCAACGACGCCACCGTGAAGGGCGGCACCTACTACCCGCTGACCGTCAAGAAGCACCTGCGCGCCCAGGAAATTGCCCTGGAAAACCGCCTGCCCTGCGTCTATCTGGTCGACTCCGGCGGCGCCTTCCTGCCCATGCAGGACGAGGTTTTCCCGGACAAGGAGCACTTCGGGCGCATCTTCTTCAACCAGGCCAACCTGTCGGCCAGGGGCATCCCGCAGATCGCCGCCGTGATGGGCTCGTGCACCGCCGGCGGCGCCTACGTGCCGGCGATGTGCGACGAGTCGATCATCGTCAAGAACCAGGGCACCATTTTCCTCGGCGGCCCGCCGCTGGTGAAGGCGGCGACCGGCGAAGTCGTCTCGGCCGAAGATTTGGGCGGCGCCGACGTGCACACCCGCATTTCCGGGGTGGCCGATCATCTGGCCGAGAACGACGCCCACGCGCTGGCCATTGCCCGCCGCATCGTCAAGGACCTGAACTGGCAGAAGCAGCCGCCGGTCAGCCTGACCACGCCGGCCGAGCCACTCTACACGGCCGAAGAACTCTACGGCGTGATCCCGACCGACTCGAAGAAACCCTTCGACGTGCGCGAAATCATCGCCCGCCTGGTCGACGGCTCCGATTTCGACGAATTCAAGGCCCGTTACGGCAACACGCTGGTCTGCGGCTTCGCCCGCATCTACGGCTACCCGGTCGGTATCGTCGCCAATAACGGCATCCTGTTCAGCGAATCGGCCCAGAAAGG
>JAEUOE010000004.1 GCA_016790885.1 Dechloromonas sp.
CCATGACGACAGCCCTGGCCGTGACCACGACGAAGACGCATCAGGCCGGCGTCGATCTGCTGCGCATCGTGCGCATCAACGAAGAGATCAAGTCGGTGGTCAATGTCGCGTTCAAGATCAACATCATGGCGCTCAACGCCATATTCCTGGCCAAGCGTGCCGGCACGGCGGCACGCGGCTTTGGCGTGCTGTCCAACGAATTGCGCGTCTTCTCGCAGGATCTGCGCGACTGCATGTTGGCGCTGACCGGCCTGGTGCACGGCTGCGTCAACGATGTGTCGCTGATGTTGCAGGACATTCGCCATACCCGCCTGTTGCGCCAGGCCGTCGCGCTGTCGAAGGATGCGCAGATGGCAAGCGTGCTGGCCCGGCGGGAGACCGAGAACGAACGCCATGCGGCCAGCCTGGCCAGCCAGCGCAAGCAGCTCAGGCGGGCGCTGGACGATGCCTTCCGGTTGGTCGAGCTGGGCGGTGTGCTGGCCAAGTCGGCCAAGATCGAGGCGGCCTACGGGCAATCCTTCGCCCTGCCGCTGGCCCAGGTATCGGGCGAGTTCGACGGCATCGTCGAGGAAATTCGCGTGTCGCTCGAGTCGTTGCGCCATTCGGCCTTTTTTACCGGACGTTGAACCTGCGGGAGTGCATGCGTGAAAACAACCAAAACCATCTTTCAGGACGGCAACCACAAATGGGTCGCCATCGTGCGCGATCCGGAAAAGCCGAACTACCTGATCGATACCAACGAATACCTGGTCACCCATGGCGGGCAGGGTATGCTGCTCGACCCGGGCGGTGCCGAGGTGTTCCCGGCGGTGTTCTCGGCGCTTTCCTCGGAGTTCGATCCTTCCGCCCTGGCCGCCATCTTTGCCTCGCACCAGGATCCGGATATCTGCTCGTCCCTCGCCCTGTGGCTGGAATTCAATCCGGGCATGCGCTGCCACGTCAGCTGGCTGTGGAGCAGTTTCATCCCGCATTTCGGTGGCACAGCCGATACCTTCGTCAGCATTCCGGACGAGGGGGCGGATATTTCCCTGAACGGCCTGACCCTGCGCGCTGTTCCCGCCCACTACCTGCATTCGTCGGGGAATTTCAACCTGTACGACAAGGTCGCCAAGGTGATGTTCTCCGGCGATGTCGGTGCCGCCCTGTTGCCGCCGGGGGAGGATGGGTTGTTCGTCGAAAACTTCGACCAGCACATCCGTCATGCCGAAGGCTTCCATCGCCGCTGGATGGGGTCCAACGAGGCCAAGCGTCGCTGGTGCGAGCGCGTGTCGCAAATGGAGATCGACATGCTCTGTCCGCAGCACGGCGCGATCTACCAGGGCGCCGATGTCCAGCGCTTCATCAACTGGTTCGACGAACTGCAGGTCGGCATCGTCAACGGCTGATTGTTCGGGGATTTGACGGCGGTCAAGGAGCGTTCGCGGGGCATGCCCCGAGAATGTGTTCCACCTATTGCAGAGAGAGAAACATGACCACCATCCGCACTTTCATGACCGACGATCATCACCGCTGCGATGAGTTTTTTGCCGAGGCCGAGCAGGCTATCGGCAAGAAGAATATCGAAGCGGCCCGGGCGTCCTTCGGCCATTTCCGGACGGCGGTGCTGGCCCATTTCGATAGCGAGGAAAAAACGCTGTTTCCGACCTTCGAAGCCAAGACCGGAATGACCATGGGGCCGACCCAGGTCATGCGCATGGAGCACCAGCAGATGCGCGATCTGATGAGCCAGGCCCAGGCCGCCATCGACGCCGGCGATACCGACGAATACATGGGGCAGGCCGAAACCCTGCTGATCATGATGCAGCAGCACAACATGAAGGAAGAGAACATGCTCTATCCGATGTGCGACCAGCACCTGTCAGCCGAACTGCCAGCCATCCTCGAACGCCTCGAAACGGAACTTTGCGCGGAATGAGCCACCCGAAGACACCGCACGTCGTCGATGCCCGCTACATGGAGCCGCCGGGCCCCTTCGTCGAGACGATGGAAATGCTCGACACCCTCAAGGACGGCGAGAAAATGCTGCTCCTGCTGTTTCGCGAGCCGCATCCGCTCTACAAGGTGCTGCGCCAGAATGGCCACGACTACGAAACCGAACTGTTGCCGGACGGCACGTTCGAAATCCTGATCACGCGCTGAGGCGGCGTTCGCCAAGGCGCGCGCACCGGGGTAAACCGTGCTTTCCTTTGAAAACGCTCCACCTTTCTCGGCCCCCCTGCGCTTTTTCCTGACGGCGCCGTTGTTCGCCGTGCTGGCCGGCCTGCTGCTGGTGATCGAGGGGCCGGTCGTCTTTGCCTCGCGATGGACCCCGGGCGCCCTGGCCGCCACCCACCTGCTGACCGTCGGCTTCATGCTGCAGGTCATGCTCGGCGCCTTGATCCAGGTTCTGCCGGTTGTTGCCGGCGCCGATCTGCCACGGCCGCTGGCGCTTGCCCGCGCCGTGCATGTCGGCCTGACCGGCGGCGGCTTGCTGCTGGTTGGCGGCTTCTGGTTCGGCCTGCCCTGGGCGCTGGCGGGCGGTGCGCTGCTGCTCGGCCTGACCGTCTTCCTGTTTCTCATCGTCATGTGGCGTGCCCTGCTTGGCGTGCCCTCCACCAGCCCGAGTATCCGCGGCATCAAGTTCGCCTTGCTCGGCCTGGCCGTGGTGGTCGGTCTCGGCCTGCTCATGGCCCTGGCCCTGGCTGAAGGCTGGCCCTTGCCGCTGCCGCTCCTCGCCGACCTGCATGCCGGCTGGGGGCTGGCGGGCTGGGCGGGTGTACTGCTTGCCGCGATGGCCTATGTCGTGGTGCCGATGTTCCAATTGACGCCCGGCTATCCGGCCCGGCCCAGCTGGTGGTTTCCGCTGGCCATTCTGGCCGCCTTGCTGGTGTGGAGCATCGGCGTGGTCTTCGATCTGCCCTGGCTGGTGCGGGCGAGCCAATTGGCGGCGGCGGTTGCCGGCATCACCTTCGCCGGCCTGACCCTGCGCCTGCAGGGCAAGCGCCGGCGGGCCAAGGCCGATGCCACCTACCGCTACTGGCAGATGGGGATGATGGCCAGCATTCTCGCCCTGCTCATGCTGGGCATCGCCGCCGTCTGGCCGGCAGCCAGCGAACTGGATGGCTGGACCATCGGTTTCGGCATCCTGATCGTTGCCGGCGGCTTCCTGTCTTTCATCGTCGGCATGCTGTACAAGATCGTTCCCTTCCTGGCCTGGATGCATCTGCAGAACTACGGGGCGACCAAGGCCACGGCGCCGGCCATGCCCAGGCTGATGCCCGATGTCGAGGTCAACCGGCAGATGCAGGCCTACGGCGTGGCCCTGGTCCTGCTGCTGGCCGCCGTGGTCTTCCCGGACTGGCTGGGGCGGCTGGCCGGGCTGGCCTTCGCGCTGGCCAATGGCGGCCTGGCCTGGGTGCTGTTCCGCGCCGTTGGCCGCTATCGCCAGGCCTGGCTGGACATGACCCTCAAGCTGGCGATCAAGAAAAAATGAGCTACCTCGTTCTCAAGCACATCCACATTACCTGCGTCGTGCTCAGCGGCCTGGGGTTCTGCCTGCGCGGCTGGTGGATGCTCACCGAATCAGCCATGCGCCAGCATCGGCTGACCCGCATCTGGCCGCATTTCATCGACACGCTGCTGCTCGGCAGCGCACTGACCATGGCCTGGATGAGCGGCCAGTATCCCTTCGTCTACGGCTGGCTCACCGCCAAGCTGTTCGGCCTGCTCGCCTACATCGTGCTCGGCGCGATGGCCCTGCGCCGGGGGCGGACGCGGGAAATCCGCATCCGTTATTTCATCCTGGCGCTGCTCGCCTACGCCTACATCGTCGGCGTTGCCCTGACGCGCAATCCGCTGATTCTGCTGTAGGGCTTTCCGCCCTTCCTACATCCGCCCCAGCTTGCGATACAGCGTGTTGCGGCTGATGCCGAGCTGGCGGGCGGCTGACGAGATGTTGCCGCCGGCGGCTTCGACAGCGCGCTGGGCGGCCTGCCGGCTGATCGCGTCAAGGCTGTTCTGGCCCTCCAGCGGGGCCGCGGCCCACGGGTCGAAGGCCGGCGTGGCGACAGCGGGGGCAGCCAGCGGTGCCTCGAACAGTTCTTCCGGCAGGTGGGTCTCGGTAATCAGCGTTTCATCGTCGTCGAGCAGGGCAATGGCGACGCGGATGACGTTGAACAACTGACGGATGTTGCCCGGCCAGCCATAGCCTTCGATGGCGAGCAGGGCGCCTGCCGAGAACTGCACCGAGGTGCCGCGCGATGCCGTTTCCGCGGCGGCCAGCTTGGCGACCAGGGCACGGATGTCGGTGCGCTCGCGCAGGGCGGGCAGGGTCACGCTCATGCCGTTCAGGCGGTAGTAGAGGTCTTCGCGGAAGTGGCCGCGGGCGACTTCCTCGCGCAGCTTGCGGTGGGTGGCGCAGACCAGCGAAATGTCGACCTGGATGCTGCGCGTGCTGCCCAGCGGCGTCACGCAGCGTTCCTGCAGCACGCGCAGCAGGCGGGCCTGCAGGTTGAGCGGCATGTCGCCGATTTCATCGAGGAACAGGGTGCCGCCGTGTGCCTGCTGGATCTTGCCGGGGGCACCTTCCTTGCGGGCGCCGGTGAAGGCGCCGCCCTGGTAGCCGAAGAGTTCCGACTCGATCAGGCTTTCCGGAATGGAGGCGCAGTTCAGTGCAACGAAGGGCGCGTCGCGGCGCGGGCCGCTGTTGTGGAAGGCCTTGGCCAGCATTTCCTTGCCGGCGCCGGATTCGCCCTGGATCAGGATCGGGATGTCGCGGCCGAGCAGGCGGCGCGTCCGGTCGATGACGGCCTGCAGGCGGGCGTCGCCGGTGTTCAGCGTATCGAGGTTGAGGCGCGGGGTGCTGCCGGCTTCCGGGCGGCGGGCCGGGCGGGCGGCAGGCACTTCGTCGAAGACGCGGCCGGCGACAGCCAGCGGCGGCAACTGGCCGCGCAACTGGACATGGATGGCCTTGCCGTTAACGTGGATTTCACCGCTTGCCTGCGGGTGATGGCGCAGGCGGTCGACGAGCGTGGACAGGTTGCTCTCGAAAACCATCGAGAAATCGCGGCGCACGGCATCGACCGGGCGGATGCCGAGGAGTTCGGTGCCATTGCGGTTGATGGCCAGTACCTGTCCATCCGGACTCACGGCGGCCATGCCCTCCTTGGGGCTGCCCAGGTAATCGGCACGGCTGTGAAAGCAGACCAGGATGTCGCGGCCATGCGCCGCTTCGAACAGGCGCTTCTCCACGATGGCTGACGACAGGCGGGCCAGGCCCAGCGTGTGGCGCTGGTGGCTGCGGTAGTCGCCGGAAATGTCGAGCACGCCGATCAGCCGGCCATCCGGCCCGAAGATCGGACTGGCGCAGCAGGTCAGGAAGCCGTTGTATTCGAGGAAGTGCTCGCTGCCGAGCACGGCGACCGGCATTTCTTCGCTCAGGGCGGTGCCGATGGCGTTGGTGCCGCGCAGGTTCTCGTCCCACGAGGCGCCGGCCGACAAGGCAACGCGATCGGCCCGGCCGACGAAATCGGCATCGCCGACGGTTTCCAGCAGCAGGCCGTTGGCGTCGGCCAGGATGACCATGCTGCCCGAGTCGCGAATCTGCTCGAAAACATGCTCCATGATCGGCCGGCTCTGCTGGAGCAGGTAGCGGTTGCGCTCCTGTTCCGTTTTCAGGGCCACGCGATCCATCGGCTGCAGGCCCGGGGAGGTGCTGTTTTCGCCCAGCCCGAAGCGCCGGCAGCGCTCCCAGGAGCGGATGATCAGCGGGTCGAGCAG
>JAEUOE010000047.1 GCA_016790885.1 Dechloromonas sp.
TGCACCAGGGCGAGCGCGGAAACCGTGCGCTTGTCCTGCAGGTCGAGGTAATACTGGCCAACCTGATCGGCCAGCAGCAAGCCCTTGTAGTTCACGGTACGCGCCGAGAAGGACGGCACGTAGAATTCCTGGCCATGCTTCAGCTTCAGCGACTTGATCGCATTGGCGGCACGGCGGCGAATGATGTACAGCTTGCGCTCGAGGGCATCGGTGACGAAAACGTCCGGGCCACGACCGACGAAGATCTGCTTGATCACCGGCTCCTTGGCCTTGACCGTCGGCGACATCGGCATGTCACGGTTGACCGGCACATCGCGCCAACCGAGAATGACCTGGCCTTCGGCCTTGACTGAGCGCTCGATCTCTTCGATGCAGGCGTGACGGGAAGCACCCTCCTGCGGCAGAAACACCATGCCGACGCCGTATTCGCCATTCGGTGGCAATTCGACGCCCTGTTTCGCCATTTCCTCGCGATAGAACTGATCCGGAATCTGGATCAGGATACCGGCACCGTCACCCTGCAACGGGTCGGCGCCGACCGCGCCACGGTGATCGATATTTTTGAGGATCAACAAACCCTGCTCGACGATATTGTGGGTCTTCTGGCCCTTAACGTGAGCGACAAAGCCCACGCCGCAAGCGTCGTGCTCGTTGGCTGGGTCGTACAAACCCTGCCGTTCAGGTACTGCCGGTTCCATCACACGTATTCCTTCAAAGTACTTGGCCCGCCTGCATCAGGGCCAATGATGAAAAAAGCCGAACGTCATGTCTGACGCATCGGCCTGTACGAAAATTTGAGGCAACCATCGAATATACTGGCAAACCCCTGTCAAATCAAGATGCTGCAACGCACCAATCCCGAGCGTCTTACGTTCAAAAACTCCCCATTTTGGTGCATCGAACCTCGATTGCCGCGACGATCTGCTCATCCGTCGCCACATCCGAAACAACTGCCTGACCAAGCCCGCGCAGCAGTACCAAACGCAACTTGCCGTCCTGCACCTTCTTGTCGTGGCTCATCAGTTCGAGATAACGCGCTGCGCCCAACCGAGGCGCCATGACCGGCAGACCGGCCCGGACAAACAGTCTCTCGATTCGAGCCACCATATCGACATCAATCCACCCCAGACGGCATGACAACTCGGCAGCAATTAGCGTGCCGGCGGCGACCGCCTCTCCATGCAGCCACTCACCGTAGCCCATGCCAGTTTCGATAGCATGGCCAAAGGTGTGTCCGAGATTGAGCAAGGCACGCTCACCGCTCTCGCGTTCGTCGGCAGCAACCACTTCCGCCTTGTTGGTGCACGACCGATGCACCGCATGGATCAGCGATGCCTGATCACGCGCCAGCAATTTGTCGAGATTGATTTCCAGCCATACAAAGAACTCGGGGTCACGAATCAGGCCATATTTGATCACCTCAGCCAGGCCGGCCTTCAATTCGCGGTCAGGCAAGGTATCGAGCGTCGCGATGTCGGCTAGCACCAGCTTCGGCTGATAGAACGCACCAATCATGTTCTTGCCGAGCGGATGATTGATTGCCGTCTTGCCGCCAACCGAGGAATCCACCTGCGAGAGCAGCGTCGTGGGAACCTGGATGAATGGCATGCCACGCTGATAGCAGGCCGCCGCGAAACCGCCCATGTCGCCGATCACACCGCCACCCAAAGCAATCAGAATGGTACTGCGCTCACAACGCGCACCGAGCAGGGCATCGAATATTCGGTTGAGGGTTTCCCAGGTTTTGAATTGCTCGCCATCCGGCAAAACAACCGGCAACACCTCAACCCCTCCCGTAGAAAGCGTTGAACTCAGACGAGCAAGGTAAAGGGGGGCGACGGTTTCATTGGTCACCACCACCACCCTCTTCTGCTTGATGTGCGGGAGGATCAATTCCGGCCGGTCCAGCAAGCCTGAACCGATATGAATCGGATAAGAACGCTCGTCCAGAGCGACATGGAGCGTTTCGATCAGATTTTGCATAGACGGTTGAACTCTCTCAGTAAGTGCTGAACGATGCCGGAAGCAACCAGATGGGAGCCATCAACGATGAAATGCGCTGTTTCTCGGTACAGCGGATCACGCGCCGCATGAAGTTCCTCCAGTTTGGCGAGTGGGTCTTCAACATGCAGCAGCGGTCGGTTTCTGTCATGGCGCGTTCGTTCATATAACAGCCTGGGTGGGACATTGAGGTAGACCACCCAGCCGGTATCGTGCAGACGACAGCGGTTTTCCGGATTGATCACAACCCCGCCACCGGTGGCCATAACCAGATCACGCCCAGCAGTCAGCTCATGGATGGTCTGGGCCTCTCGACGACGAAACCCGTCCTCACCCTCGATTTCAAAAATCGTCGGAATGGGTACCCCGGTTCGTTCCACGATCTCATGATCAGAATCGAGAAATTGCCGCGACAAGCG
>JAEUOE010000061.1 GCA_016790885.1 Dechloromonas sp.
GAACAGGTGCTTGAGGTCGTAGCCGGTGTTGTCCTTGCGCAGGCCGCGCAAACCGTTCCACACCTCGCCGCTGGGCAGCACGACTTCGAGGCCCAGGGTCAGTTCGCGCATGTTGCCGTAGCGCAGCACCTGCACGCCGCCGGCATTGGTCGACAGGTTGCCGCCGATCTGGCAACTGCCTTCCGAAGCCAAAGCCAGCGGAAAGAGACGGTCGGCCGCGCGGGCAGCCTCCTGCACAGCGGCCAGCGTGCAACCGGCCTCGACCGTGATGGTGTTGTTGCCGGTATCGATGGCCAGTACGCGGTTCAGGCGGCCGAGGCAGAGCACGACGGCCTGCCCCGCCGCATCCGGCGTCGCCGCCCCGCACAGGCTGGTGTTGCCGCCCTGCGGCACGATCGGTACGCCGGCCGCAACGCAGGCCCTGAGCACGGCAGCCACTTCAGCGGTGGTGCCGGGCCGAACCACGCAGCGCGCGGCCCCCCGGTATCGGCCGCGCCAATCGGTGACGAAAGGCGCCATGTCGGCCGGCTCGGTCAGCACCTGCGTGGCGCCGACGATACCGGCAAGGGTTGGGATCAGGTCAGGCGAGCTGGGCGTAGAGGTCATGGTGGTCGGCATCGATGACCTTGACCTGCAGGAAGTCGCCCGGCTGGGCGTCGAAATGGCCGTCGATGTAGACCAGGCCGTCGATTTCCGGCGCATCGGCCTTGGAACGGGCAATGGTGCCTTCTTCGTCGACTTCATCGACCAGCACCTCGATGACCGTATCGATCTTGGCGGCGAGCTTTTCGGCGGAGATGTCTTCCTGCACCTGCATCAGCCAGCGGCGGCGGTCCTCGCGCACGTCTTCCGGCAGGATCAGGCCGAGATCGTTGGCCACCGCGCCCTCGACCGGCGAGTAGGCAAAGGCGCCGACGCGGTCGAGCTTGGCATCTTCGAGGAACTGGATCAGCTGGTCGAAATCCTCTTCCGTCTCGCCGGGGAAACCGGTGATGAAGGTCGAGCGGATGACGATTTCCGGGCAGATCGAGCGCCACTTGGCAATGCGCTCCAGGGTGTTCTCTGCAGAGGCCGGGCGCTTCATGGCCTTCAGGATCTTCGGGCTGGCGTGCTGGAAGGGCACGTCGAGGTAAGGCAGGATCTTGCCCTCGGCCATCAGCGGAATGACGTCATCGACCGACGGGTACGGATAGACGTAGTGCAGGCGTACCCAGATGCCGAACTGGGCCATTGCCTCGCACAGCTCCTTCAGCCGGGTCTTCACCGGCTTGCCGCCCCAGAAGCCGGTGCGGTACTTCAGATCGACGCCGTAGGCCGAGGTGTCCTGCGAGATGACCAGCAGTTCCTTGACGCCGGCGCGGGCCAGGTTCTCGGCTTCGGCCAGCACGTCGCCCACCGGACGCGAGACCAGCGGGCCGCGCAGCGACGGGATGATGCAGAAGGTGCAACTGTGGTTGCAGCCTTCGGAAATCTTCAGGTAGGCGAAGTGGTCCGGCGTCAGGCGCACGCCTTGCGGCGGCACGAGGTCGGTGTAGGGATCGTGCGGCTTGGGCAGGTGCTGGTGCACGTAGCCCATCACTTCGTCGGCGGCGTGCGGGCCGGTGACGGCGAGCACGGCCGGGTGCGTGGTCTGCACGATGTCGCCCTTGGCGCCCAGGCAGCCGGTGACGATGACCTTGCCGTTCTCGTTGAGCGCCTCGCCGATGGCATCGAGCGATTCCTCGACGGCGGCATCGATGAAGCCGCAGGTATTCACGATCACCAGGTCGGCATCGTCGTAGTTGGGCGACAGGTTGTAGCCTTCGGCGCGCAGCTTGGTGAGGATGCGTTCGGTGTCGGAACCGGCCTTCGGGCAGCCGAGGGAAACGATGCCGACGGTCGGCACTTTTTGTTCAATAGTCATGCGAGGAAACCTTGTCCGGGGGGCCGGCGAGCAAAACGCGTATTTTACCGGGAGAACACCGAAACCTCGCCGCCGGCGATCAGGCCGGCAGGCGGGCGATGGCCTGCTTCAAGGCCTCGAAACAGACGGGATCAATGGCCGTGCCGACGTTTTCGGCCATCATCTCGAGAGTTTTCGGGATTGGAATAGCGCCGCGATAGGGGCGCTCGGCGGTGATCGCGTCGAAGATGTCGGCGGTGGTGATGATGCGGGTTTCCAGCGTGATCTGCTCCGCCGTCAGGCCGCGCGGGTAGCCCTTGCCGTCCAGCCGCTCGTGGTGGGCGGCGGAAACGACCGCCAGTTCGGCAAAGGCGCCGATGCGGATAAGGATGGCCTCGGTATAGGCGGCGTGGGCCTGTACGGCTGCCCATTCCTCGGCATCCAGCTTGCCTGGCTTGTCGAGCACGCTGTTGCTGACGCCGAGCTTGCCGACATCGTGCAGCAGCGCCCCGCGCTTCAGCCAGCGGCGGCGCTCCGGCGCCAGGCCGAGGGTTTCGGCGATCAGGTCGGTATACAGCGCAACGCGGGCACTGTGGCCGCTGGTGTAGGGGCTTTTCGAGTCGACCACCTGACCGAAGGCGGCAGCAATGTCGTCGAGGTAGTCGTCGTCGAGTTCGACGACATGGCTGGCCGGCTCCAGCCCCAGTACGGCGCTCATCACGTCCGGCGCGGCCAGTGTCGCCCAGAAGGCGTCGTCGTCGGCCACGGCATCGAACACCTTGACCAGGGCCGGGTCGAACCAGCCGCCGGCACGCCCGCGCACTTCGTCCAGCGCGGCCTGCCGCCCGCCAGCGGTGTGAAACACATCGACCACCTGGGCCAGCAGGGCAATGCGCGAATAGAGCGGGATCGCCTCGCCAGCCAGGCCATGCGGCCGGCCCTGGCCATTGAAATGTTCGTCGAGGCTGTAGATGCCGGCCGCCACGCTTTCCGGAAAGCGCAGCAGGCGGGCGATTTCGGCGCCGCGCTGGCAACGGGTGGCGATCAGTTCCTGGGCGATATCCTGGCCATTGCGAAAAATGCTCAGCACGCTGCGGAAACGCTCGGCCAGCGGTGCTTTCAGCCCGGTATGGCCGAGTACGAAACCAAGCACCTGCGGCAGGCTGTCGCCGACCGTCTTGAAATCGCGCTTGAAACTGAGGTCGTCGGTCAGGTACAGCTCGCAGATGCGCGCCGCATTGCTGCTGCAGCCCAGATCCTTGAGCAGCAGCGTGTAGTACAGGTTCCACAGGTCGTCATCGTTGAGGCCCAGGCCGCGCCCGATGTGCATGCCGATCCAGCAGCAGCGCACGCAATGGCCTTCCGGCTGGCCCTCGGTGATGTCGAGCGCGTGGCTGAGCGCCGAAATCAGTTCGGACAGCTGAAGCCGGGCGGAAGGCGCAACGGCGTCGGTGCGGAGTAGGCGGGCAACCATGGCGGTCAATGATTCACCACAAACGATAAAAATTCAACGATGAAAAAAGCCGGCGCGGCCCGCCGGCCGGCCAGCCACGGGTGATCAGATCACCAATTGCGTACCCAGTTCGACCACCCGGTTAGTCGGAATCTGGAAGAAATCGCTGGCGCTGGTCGCGTTCTTGGTGAGCAGGGAGAACAACCTGGCCCGCAACTGGGTCATGCGCCGGGTCATCGACGGCACGATGGTTTCACGCGACAGGTAGAAGGTGGTTTCCATCATGTCGAAACGTTCGCCCAGGTGCTTGCACTGGTCGAGCACGGCCGGGATGTCCGGGCTTTCCATGAAGCCGTAACGGACGATCAGGCGCATGAAACCCTTGCCCATGCGGTGCAGGTAGATGCGGTCGAAATCGTTGATGTGCGGCGTATCGGCCGTCTGCACGGTGACCAGCACGACCCGCTCATGCAGCACCTGGTTGTGCTTGAGGTTGTGCAGCAGGGCCGGCGGTACGCCCTCCTTGGAACTGGTCATGAACACCGCCGTGCCGTTGATGCGATGCACGCCGTCGATGGCCGTGATGAAGTCGTCCATCGGGATGCTCTGCTTGGCCATCTCCAGCGATACCAGCCGCCGGCCGCGCCGCCAGGTGGTGAGCACGGTGAAGGACACCAGGCCCATGGCGATCGGGAACCAGCCGCCCTCGGGAATCTTGATGGCGTTGGCGGCAAAGAAGGCGACATCGACCGCCAGGAAGAAGCCGGCGATGAAGACCACCACGCTCCAGTGCCATTTCCACATCAGGACCATGACGAAGGCGACCAGGATGGTGTCGATCAACATGGTGCCGGTCACCGCGATGCCATAGGCGGCGGCCAGGTTGGACGATGAGCGGAAGCCGATGACCAGTGCCACGACGGCGAGATAGAGGCTCCAGTTGGTGAAGGGCACGTAGATCTGCCCCTCTTCATGGCCGGAGGTATGGACGATCTGCATGCGCGGCAACAGGCCCATCTGCACCGACTGGCGGGCCACCGAGAAGGCGCCGGAAATGACCGCCTGCGAGGCGATGACGGTGGCCAGCGTGGCCAGGCCCAGCATCGGGATCAGCGCCCAGTCCGGCGCCAGGTGGAAGAAAGGGTTCTGGATGGCATCCGGTTCGGCGAGCAGCAGCGCCCCCTGGCCGAAATAATTGAGCACCAGCGCCGGCATCACGAAAGCGAACCAGGCCAGGCGGATCGGAAAACGGCCGAAATGCCCCATGTCGGTGTACAAGGCCTCGCCACCGGTCACCGCCAGCACGACGGAGCCGAGCGCCAGGAAGGCCAGGCCGGGGTGGGTGCCGATGAAGTGGATGGCGTAAAGCGGATTGAGCGCCGCCAGCACACTCGGATTGTGGATGATCTGCAGCACGCCGAGCAGGCCCAGCGCGGCAAACCAGCCGGCCATGACCGGGCCGAAGAACAGGCCCACCGAGCCGGTGCCGCGTTTCTGGATGAAAAACAGGCCGGTCAGGATGGCCAGCGTCAGCGGAATCACATAGGGCTTCAGGGCCGGGGTCACCAGCTCCAGGCCCTCGACGGCGGAAAGTACCGAAATGGCCGGGGTGATCATGCTGTCGCCGTAGAACAGCGCCGCAGCGAAGATGCCGAGCAAGGTCACCACCCAGGCCAGGCGCGGGTTCTTGGCGCGCTCGGTGACCAGCGCCAACAGGGCCAGCGAACCGCCCTCCCCGCGGTTGTCGGCGCGCATGATGACCAGCACGTACTTCAGCGTCACCAGCAGCACGATCGACCAGACGATCATGGACAGGATGCCGAGGATGTTGTCCGGCGTCACCGGAATGGGATGGTGGCCGTTGAAGATTTCCTTCAAGGCATAGAGCGGACTGGTCCCGATGTCGCCGAAAACGACGCCAATCGCGCCCAGCGTCAGCGACGACAAGGCCTGACGTGACTGCATGATTCCCCCTGACGGCGCGGTTTGCGCCGGATTCTTATCAGGCTCTCCGGCATCCAGGCCGGGAGCAGGCCGGCAATCTAGCACTCCCGGCTGGCCGGGATATGACCAAAGTCAAAGTGCCCCATGAAAAAGGCGGCCGCAGCCGCCTTGGATCAGTGCCGGAATGCAGCGCGCGCTAATGCGCCGGTGCCGCCAGCGGTTTTTCGACCACCACCCCGGCAGCCGTTTTCTTGTGCCCCTCGTCCGGGTGCCAGCCGAGCACCGCGAGCAGAACCATGAAACCGGCCACGTAGGCCACCGGCACATGCCAGCCGTTCCTGACCCACTGCACCGCCGACTTGGCTTCCGGGTACATGTTCGACAGCGCAACGCCGGCCGAAGAGCCGAACCACAGCATCGAACCACCGAAGCCGACGGCATAGGCCAGCACGCCCCAGTCGTAGCCGCCCTGGCGGAGGGCCAGCGCGGTGAGCGGAATATTGTCGAAAACAGCCGAAATGAAGCCCAGCGCCAGGGCGGAAACCCAGGAGGCCGGCGGCAGTTGCTCGACCGGCATCATCGAGGCGCAGAGCACCAGCGAGAGCAGGAAAACGGAGCCCTTGATGGTTTCCGGCATCAGCGCCCAATCGTGGCGGCGCACCGGTATGGTCAGGATGATCGCCACCCACACGGCGACGCCGATGAAGGGGAAATGCTCGGCCAGTTCGGTGAACTTGAGGTTGACCGTGATGTTGGTGCCCACCGCGAAAACGAGCATCAGGCCGACGATGAAGATGCGGCCCCAGTCGATACGGGTGTGCTCATGGGCATGCTTGATGATCGGCGAGTAGGCATGCTGCTGCTTGGCGGCGAAGTAGGCCACGATCACCAGGGCGACGACGGCGGCGACGTAGGCATCGAGCACGATGAGCGGGCTGATGCCGTCGATCCACATCATGGTCGTCGTCGTGTCGCCGACCACCGAACCGGCACCGCCGGCATTCGAGGCGGCGACGATGGCGGCCAGGTAGCCGATATGCACTCGCGCCTTGAACAACTGGTGAGCCATGGCCCCGCCGATCAGCGCGGCGGCGATGTTGTCGAGGAAGCTGGACAGCACGAAGACCATGACCAGCATCAGGAAGCCGCCCTTCCAGTCTTCCGGCAGGTATTTCGGCAGGATGACCGGCACATGGCTCTTCTCGAAATGGCGGGCGAGCAGCGCAAAGCCGGTGAGCAGGCAGAACAGGTTGGCGATGGTCACCCACTCATGGCCGAGATGGCCGACGAAACCGGCAACGCCGACCCCGGTCTTGAAGCCGGTGAACAGCATCTTGTACAGGCTGATGGTGACCAGGCCGGTCAGCGCGACGTAGAGCGTGGCATGGTGAAAGAGCGCCACGCCGAGCAGGGTCAGGGCGAACAGGATGAAGTCGATGGGAATGCCGCCGACAGTCGGCAGGTCACCAGCCGCAAAGGCGGACAGCGGGAGCAGCAGAAGTACGGGCAGTAAGCGGTGCATGACTGATCTCGGGAAAGCGGATTCTTGGAAGTTATATCCCGGCTGTCCGTATGGCGGCGTGCGGGAACTGAGCGCCCGGTATTGTCAACCCTTCAGCCCATGCTTTCAACTTCGGATTATCCCTACTCGGCGCTTCGCCAGCCCGTGATCGCCGGATTTCTGCAGATTGCCGCCACAAAAACTCGACGCGGCCCAGATATTGGTTATAATGCGCGCCCTTTCGCGTCCTTAGCTCAGTTGGTAGAGCGTCGCCCTTACAAGGCGAATGTCGGCGGTTCGACCCCGTCAGGACGCACCAGAATTTGATCTATTGTGATTCACAATAGTCCGAAGAACCCCGCAAATGCGGGGTTTTTTATTGCCGGTTCGTCCAGTGTCGTCTAAAGTGGTTTGAAGAAATACCATCGTTTTTGTTGGTATCTGTGTTGGTATTTCAAAGGGCTGTTGGTATACGCCAAAAATCCAACCAATTTAGAGGTGTTGCATGGCACTGACTGATCTTGCAATCCGGACAGCGAAGCCGGGTGAAAAACCAAGAAAACTGGTTGATGAAAAGGGGATGTACCTCCTCATCCAGACGACTGGAGCCAAGCTTTGGCGCATGAATTACCGCTTCGATGGAAAGCAGAAAACACTTGCGCTTGGCTCTTACCCGGAAACCAGCCTTGGCCAAGCCAGAGACAAGCGGGACGAAGCCCGGAAGAAACTCGCACAAGACATCGACCCTGGCGAACAGCGCAAGCTGGAAAAGCAGGAACGACGTACATCGCTCGCAAACACTTTTGAGGTCATTGCACGCGACTGGATGAAGGTCCGCGGCAAAGAATGGAGCGAAGGATACGCAGGGAAGACCCGTGCATGCATGGAGCGCCATGCCTTTCCATCGATTGGAAGTAAGCCAATCAAGGACATTACCGCTCCGGAACTCCTAGCCATGCTTCGTGCCATTGAAAAACGTGGAACGGTCGACATGGCGCATCGTATTCAACAGCATTGCGGCGCTGTATTTCGCTTCGCAATCAGCACCGGCATCGCAGATGCTGACCCAACCCCCAGCCTTCATGGAGCGCTATCAACTGTCAAAACTCAGCACTATGCTGCCATGACAGACCCCAAGGATTTTGCCGAGCTGTTGCGCGCCATCGATGGATATCGCGGAGAGGTCACCACCAAAATCGCCATGCTGATGCTGGCCTATACCTTCCAACGGACTAAAGAAATTCGCTTTGCCGAATGGTCGCAAATTGACCTCGAAGGAGCCATTTGGCGCATTCCTGCAGAGGTGATGAAAATGCGCCAAGCGCACCTCGTCCCGTTAAGCAAACAAGTCATAAGCCAACTAGAAGAATTAAAAATCCTCACTGGCTCTGGCCGACTGCTGTTTCCATCAACGACAAACCGAGATCGCCCAATTTCCGAAAATACGGTCACCTACGCAATCGCTCGCATGGGCTTCAAAGGCCAAATGACTGGGCACGGCTTTCGCTCGGTTGCTTCAACCATTTTGAACGAACAGGGATATAGGCACGACGTCATCGAGCGGCAATTAGCGCACGCTGAAAAGAACCAAGTACGTGCTGCTTACAACCGTGCCGAGTATTTGCCCGAGCGCAAAAAGATGATGCGTGATTGGGCTGACTACCTAGACAAGCTGAAGGTTGGAGCGGCAGTTATTCCATTGCCCTTGCCGAACGTGCGTTAGCCTACACCGTAAAGAGCAAGAAGGAAGCAGCCTATCATCGAACATATCTCCTTGAGCCACGAAAGCCAATGATGGATGCCTGGTCGCACTTCGTGTCGAGCGCGCCAGAAACATTCATCTCACCCAAACTGTAAATTACTTCATGAAACTATTGCTTTCGGGTATCGCCCCCTAGGCAAGCGGAAAATTTCAAACTATTATGTACCCCGAGTGATGTACATCGCTCACCCTGAATAAGGGCCCCACACCGACTGATTCGCCAGTTGGATTCCGCTTAAGCGGATTAATGTGCATATTGATTTGAATATATTCCCCGGCTTCGGGGTTCACTAAACTAGATATTTATCCAGTTTTTAGCTTCGGCATCCTGCTCGGCTGCCGTCATGAATCGCACCCTTCCTCGACTCGTCGCAACCCCAATCATCTGAGCATAGCCCTCATGCTATTGCTCAGCTCTGGTTGCGATCTTAACCTGAAGGAGCGTTCACCCATGAACCCCACTTCAACGCGGCGTAGCCCCGTCATTCGCCTTCCCCGCTGCATCGAGATCATCGGACTCTCACGTTCGACGATCCTGTCTTTCACCAGTCCAAAATCCGCTCGCTACGACCCGACTTTTCCGAAGAAAGTCCGGATCGGCTTGCGTGCAGTTGGCTGGTACGAAGATGAAATCTACGCCTGGCTCGCGTCAAAGCGCGCCTAGTACTGCCCACACAACAAAACACACGACCGAAGGCTTTGCCGAACCAGTTGATCGCTGGTTCGGGGGCCGGAACTCGAATCAAGCTGTGGGCTCCCGCCCCAGTGAACAGAATTGGAGAAACAACATGAAAGATGTCGAACTCACCTGTGCCGCATTCATCCCCCCTATTTCCGTCGACTGGATTTGGAACGGCAACTTAGCGGCAGGAAAGCTTACCGTGATGGCAGGCGCCCCTGGCACAGGGAAAACACTCATCGCAATAACATGCGCAGCGATCGTATCCAACGGCGGAATGGGCGGCCTTACCTGGCCCGATGGCACATATTCGCCAGCCGGAGATGTCCTGATCTGGACAGGGGAAGATGGTGTCGAAGACACGATCATTCCCCGCCTCATCGCTGCCAATGCCAACCTTTCACGCATCCATGTCATCGGTGCCACGCATGAGAATGGTAAGCGGCGACCATTTAACTTTGAGAAAGACCTGCCGCATCTGGAGGCAAAACTCGGGCAGACCGGCAATGTACTTTTGGTAATTATCGATTCGATCGCGCAGATCGTTGAGGGAGACTCGCACAAGAATTCAGATGTTCGACGCGCGCTCGAGCCGCTGATTCAATTGGCCGAAAAATATGGCTTCGCAATTCTCGGCATTACCCACCTGACCAAACAATCAAAGGGCAAAGCCCCTCTTGATCGCGTCGCAGGCAGCTTTGCATTCAGCGCTGCCGCAAGGGTCGTATTGATCAACTCGAAAGTCGCATCCAGCCAATTGGAAGACGGATCCCACGGCTCGGTACTTGTCAGAGCAAAGTCGAACCTGAGTTCGGATCGTGGTGGTTTTTTGTACGAGACTCAGAGTACGACAATTATGGCTGAACATCGGCCAATTCAGACTGCGAGGGTTTTTTGGAAAGATGCACTCGATGGTACTGCCCGCGAGATCCTAGAGTGGGCTGAAGGTGGTGACTCCGAACCAGCCTCAGGAGCGGTAGGCCAGGCGCACACTTTTCTGGTCAACCAACTTGCGAATGGGCCGCTTCCAGCCAAAGAGGTCGAAAGCGCTGCAGCATCGGTCGGAATCTCCGCGGCATCCCTCAAACGCGCAAAGAAGGCCGCTGGTGTTTCAAGCCGCAAAACGGCCACCTGTACGCTTTGGGAAATACCTTCCGCCTCAACTTTTCCAAGCACGATCCCTGCGATAGCACCTGTTCGATTTGACTGCTTTGGAAATGGGCATGTGTTTCCAAATGCGCTTTTTCAATACGCGACCGTACCCCTTGGCGCGACGAATCCCTTGGCTTCAGATGGCCAACTCGCTTCGCTTGATCTGGTTGATCGAGTTGAACGCATTGCTCCAGTTGATCCAGTTGATCAGGCACCGGGGACGATGACACTCACTAGCGCTCCTTCCGTAGTTCCACCTCATCTGATGAGTATCCTGACGCCTGAAGCTCACCAATCGTGGTTTCAGGAAGGGATCAATATGTGCCGTCAGCGCTTCAGGCAGGCACTGCATCAGAACGCTAGTGTGAAAAATGAAGACCAGGCAGATGTTTTCGAAGTTGCGAGTGCAGTTGTCGATCGCGTGATTGATGATCTGTTCTACCCCGAACTTGAACATTACGATGTTCTAGTCAGGTATTACCGGGAGATTTTTGAGTCAGAAATCTGTCGCCATTTTGGTGGATAAGCTCTGATTCCGGCATCTACGAATGAATGTATTCAACAAGCCCGCTGGTAACAGTGGGCTTGTCTCTTTTGGCAGGGACTCATTTATCAACGACACAAGGCATCTGAAGGCTGAAGTGATTTCCGCAGCAGAAGTTGATACCCACATGTTACGAATTGACGACGATGACGACACCGCAAGTTTGTATATACCAGTAAATCGTAGCACTTCCGAAAACCCAATTAATAAATATCCGTATACAAACCATACCCAGGGTTAAAAAATAGGCATCGATTAAGGTTAATTAATATTATTAATATATGCATTAATAACCTATGTAGAATCCAGTACCGAATAATCTCATATCATTAATAGACACCTGAGCCATTAATCGATATTGAGCATTCGACTCCTAGCCATCGAGTTTCAACGAAGAGTAATTATTTAATGATCCGTATACATAGTTTGGTAATTACGCCAAACAACATCCGGAGAATTGAAATGAATGAATCAAGAAACAGCCAGCGCATGATGGAGAGCACCGCGACATATATAGACGACCTTTTCGACATCCATTCGAAGATGCAATTTATACGACTGGATCTTGGTTATACCAAGGAGCACGCTAGCAAGGCATCTCTCGAAGAGATCAATCAGGATCTGAGCCACTTGCTCAACAACAGAAGAACCAAGCCATCTGTATTTGGAAATATGGTCGGTTATATTGCAAAAAAAGAATATACGGAAGACAAAGGTCCGCATATACACAGCCTCTTTATTTTTGACGGACAAAAGGTCTGCAAAGATGCCTTTAAGGGTGACCAGATTGGGGAATACTGGAAAAACGAGATTACCGACGGGAAAGGCATTTACCATAACTGCAATCGGGAGAAAGGCAGGTACGCAGTGTGCGCGCTGGGCATGATCGATCACACAGACGAGACGAAGCGCACGGCACTGAAGGAGAAGGCTATCGCCTACCTGTGCAAAGAAGAGCAGAGCGTTGATCCAATCAAGCAATCGGGAAATGAACGCTCATTCACCCGGGGTATTGCTCCTCGAAAGAAGAGCAATGCAGGAAGGCCTCGTCAGTGTGATTCCTCCGATAAGGAAGATACTGACGTAGAAAATGAAGTTCTAATACGGGAATCAGATACTAAGCAGGATGATTGAGCGCCTGGCCTTCCTTGGGAGGTCACAGCGGCAGAGCGGCAGCTGCCTATCGGACGTGTGAAGCTCACGACCAGAATCACCATTCTGGCCAGTCACTCGGTTCGATAGGCAATGCATCGTTTGCATACCACTACCACTGCCAACGATTGATCTGTATTATGTACAAAATTCTGCAACATCAGTCGGTGAGGCTTACCATGTCCATTTTTGCCAGTGACGTCATCCCCTTTTCACAAGCCCGTGCCAAGCTTTCCGATTTGGCAGATCAGGTCAAAGCAGGTGCCGAGAAGATCATCACCAAAAATGGTGAAAGCTACGTTGCGCTGATTGACTCGGATCGACTGGACTACTACCACCAGTTGGAGCGTGAGCGTATCCACCTGCTGCTCATCAGCGAAGCAAGCAAGGGACTCGACGATATTGCGGCAGAACGTACCAGTGATGCACGCGACGCCTTGCAAGCCATCAAGCATCGCCGCAAGAACGCAGCCTGATCGTGGCGAGCCGGGAATCCCTAAAGGCTGCCGTCAAGCTCACTACAAACTTTGAACGCAATCTCGACGAGATCGAGGCCTTCCTCACCGAAGCAGAGGCACCACAGGCCTTTGATGCGCTGCTTGATGAACTGACAGACACCGTCATTCCCAACCTCGAACGCTTTCCTGCCATGGGCCGCTCGTTCCTGAGCCGCGCTATCCGCTCGGTTGAGACCAGTAATGGCATTGACATTCTTCAAGGCAAATTGTCTGCAATCGGTGAAAATGCTGAACTTCGTGAATACGTTCTTGAGCACTACCTGATGCTTTACGCACGCGTTGGGCCGGTGATTCATCTGCTCTCGATTCGGCATCACAAGCAGTTGTCGTTCGACTTCCAGCATCTCTGGACCGCCAGTTAGCCAAATCGCCGTTTGCCCAACCAATAAAAATAAGCGCATTGCCACTCAGACATGACACAAGAAACAAATAACCTCGCCGCCTATATCTGGTCTCTCGCCGATCTGCTGCGGGGTGATTTCAAGCAAAGTCAGTACGGTCGCATCATCCTGCCCTTCACCTTGCTTCGTCGCCTGGAATGCGTACTGGAAGCCAGCAAGGAAGCCGTACTCAAACAGGTTGAAGTCGTCGAAAAGATGAACCTGCCGGAAGAGGCGCAGGAAAAATTGCTGCTGCGCGCCACCAATGGCCTGTCTTTCTTCAATACCTCGCCAATGGATCTGGGTACGCTGGGTGAAGCCAGCATCAAGGCCAATCTGGAGCGCTACATTCAGTGCTTCTCCAAAGATGCCCGCGAGATTTTTGATCACTTCAAATTTTTCGAATTCATTGGCCTGCTCAACGATGCCAATTTGCTCTACAAGATCGTGCAGAAGGTTCGGCAAGCCGATCTCAGCCCCAAGGCTGTTTCCAATTACGAAATGGGACTGGTGTTCGAAGAGCTGATCCGCCGCTTTGCTGAAAGCTCGAATGAAACAGCCGGCGAGCACTTCACGCCGCGCGACATCGTGCG